>DASQCU010000289.1:0-5000 GCA_035634575.1 Beijerinckia sp. | reverse complement strand
TTAGCGGATTCGGCTACCGGATAGGCCACATTCCCCCAAAAAAAGCCCGCCTTCTTTCGGCGGGCTTCGCAAACCTCCCAAACCTTCCCGACCCCTATTCCTCGTCGGCCAGCGGATCGAGCGCCTGACTTTGCTGATTGTACCCCTGTTGCGGGGCGGGCTGCCATTGCTGTTGCTGATCCGGCATCGCGGTGTAATTCGGCCCCGTATTGACCGCGACGCCGAACCCGTCACGCTGATAAATATCCTCGCGGAATTGCACGATTCCCTCGGGCGTTCCCCAGGCAGTGACATAGACCCAATAGACCGGCACCTGAGTCGCGAGCTTCGCGTCGATCCGTTCGCCGGAGCGGATCGCCTCGTCAATATGCTGACGATCCCAGCCGGGCGTGTCCTTCAAGAGCCAGGTCACATAATCGCGGACATTCTGGACGCGGATGCAGCCCGACGACACGAAACGATCGTCATCGCCGAAAATGCCCTTTTCCGGTGTGTCGTGCATATAGACGCCGTAAGGATTATTGATGTTGATGCGCACGACGCCGAGCGAGTTGAGGTCTCCGCCCGGATCCTGACGGAACTTGTAATTGGTGGCTTCGAGCGAATTCCAGTTGATCTGATTGGACTGAAGTTCCTGATTATCCTTGTTGAAGATGCGGATCTTGTGGTCGTTCAGGTAATTCGCATCCTTCTGCATGCGCGGGATCAGATCCTTGCGGATGATCGAGGCAGGCACGGTCCAGTAGGGATTGAAATTAATGTCGATCGCCTTGGTCATCATGACCGGCGATTGCCGGTCGATCTTGCCGACGCCCGCATTGTGATGGGTCGCGACGACGCCGTTCTCGACGGTCTCCACAGCCATCGCCGGGATATTCGCCATCACGAAACGTTCGCCAAGATTGCCGGAATAAGACCGCAGCCGCACGAGATTGATCTCAAGCTGGTGCAACCGCACATCGGCGGGCACATTGAGCGCGGCGAATGTGTCCTTGTTGACGATGCCCGTTTCGCTCAGGCCATGCCGGGCCTGGAAATGCTTGACGGCAGCATCGACGTAAGAATCAAAGACGGGCGAGACACCGGCCGAGGGATCAAGGTCGCCCGAAATCGCGAGCCGGTTGCGCAAGGCGACGACGGCCGGGCCATTCACGCCGAGCTTAAGCGGACGGCTTGATGGAACCGCGCCCCATCCGCCATTGGAAACGATTTGCCGATAGGTTTCGATCGCCTGCTCGGTGGCATTGAAAGTCTGGACCGAAAGAACCGGCGTATTCGAGCGGGTGACGGCAAGATGCGCATCCGCATCATAGCGCTGCGCCCATTCGGCCTGATCCCCGAACAAACCGCCAGAGGCAGCTTGCGTCAGCGTCGTCGCCGAAACGCAAAGGCCCGCTGACAAAGCAGTCAGCGTGAGGGCGCGAAGAAAATTCTGCTTCACCATCGGACGTGAACCTCTTGCCACCTTTTTCTCCACTTCACCCGGCGGATGTCGATTCGCCCCGGCACGATCAATCGCGCGCCGAAAGGACGGAACTTCAAGACAATGGGCGGAAGTCGATGCTTTGAAAGAGCATTTCCAGCCTTCATCCGCAACACAAAGCAATGTGATGCGCCTGTCAGCAGGTTAGCCTCAGGATGGTTAAAAAGGAACAAATACGGCGGCGAATTTGTGGCAACGCACTGGATTTACTGGCGGCATGGTCCGAAATGGCCTGCGGTGTTGCAAAAATGCAGAGGAGCGTGAGCCGCGTCCTTTCGCGCCTCTCAGAGCCGGTAGCGGATCTGATCGGTCCAGAAGCGCTCCAGGCGCATCAGTGAACTATTGAGTTTCGTGAATTCATCGGTCGAAATCCCGCCGATCTGTTCGACGGTGGTCACATGCTTATCGTAGAGCGAGGCCACGACATCATGCACACTCCTGCCCTTCTCCGTGAGGCTGATCCGCACGGAACGCCGATCGACCCGTGAGCGGGCGTGATGCAGATAGCCCATTTCGACGAGTTTCTTGACATTATAGGACACGTTCGAGCCGAGATAATAGCCGCGCGTGCGCAACTCGCCAGCGGTGAGCTCCTTGTCGCCGATATTGTAGAGCAAGAGCGCCTGAACCGAATTCACATCGGCGCGGCCGCGCCGGTCGAATTCATCCTTGATGACATCGAGAAGCCGCCGGTGCAGCCGCTCCACCAAGGACAAGGCTTCGAGATAGACCGGCCGCACCTCGTTGATGCGCCCCGCGCGCGCCAGCGAGACCTCGGTCTTTGCAGCATTGTTCATGACCCATCCTCATTTTTGCGTTGGCCGGCCGCCACGCGCGATCAGCATTCGATGGGATGACCTTAAGAGGGATCTATGAAAACCGGTTTAAGTAACAAACTGAATCAGAAGTTTACGCCCTGCGGTAAATGAGCAGTAAAATAAAAGAATATTTTACGATTACGATCTCTTAATTTTGGCTACTTTACCGTTAAATGGCCCTATTCCAAAAGTATAGTTGGAAGTAACACTTGGTAACGCACATGCTGATTTTGATATGTGCAAGCAAGAAGCACTAAAAGTCCCTGTCCTCCTGACAACCTGTTTCAAAAGCCACCGCCTCATCCTGAGGAGCAGGCGAAGCCTGCGTCTCGAAGGATGACTTCCTGTGTTCCCTCAAGCCGCCCTCGTCCTTCGAGACGGCCTTACAGGCCGCCTCAGGATGAGGACTTGGATGGCGCCGGCCTTTTGAAACAGGCTCCGAGGAGGCCTAGCGCGCCGATCAGCCCTCTTTGGCGATCTGGCGTTTTCCTGCGGCATCGCCCTGCCCGAGCCAAGGCGACCATGCCTTGCCCATCATCCGCATCCACAAAACCATCGGATTCGTAGTTTCGAGGAAACGGCCGAATGCCTCGAAGGATGGCGTGGCTCGCAATGTAATCGATAATATTTCCGCATCGCCTTGCCAGGGCCGGCGATGAAAGATCTCAATGTCGAGATTGGGCAAATGCGCCACAGCCCTCGTCTCATCGTAATCGCTTTGCGTCATTGTCCGGTCTCCGGGTTTTGGCTCGCGTTACCATATACCGTGAATGGGAAAACTATTCAGGCTTTCTCTTTCGGGAAATCACATTTGTCAGGGCGATGTACCTAATATACCGCTATTCCCAAGGAACAGGCGCTGCCGCTCCAGCAAATCGCTCATCGATAAGCGATTTTCTTAAGGATTCAGGGCATGTCAAGTGTGGCGGTATAAAGTCCTGAGCCTCATCTGCGAATCCTTCGGCCAATCTTTCCCTTCAGCCACCCGTCCCGTCCTTGTTGCTCATGAAAGGCGGAAGCACCATCTATTTCGAACGATGATGCGGGCAAAGCCCAATCCCATCTCGATCCAAACAGGGAGGCGTGCCATGATCATGAGTCTCCAGATTGGCGATATAGCTCCGGATTTCGAAGCGCAGACGACACAAGGACCGATCCGCTTTCACGAATGGATCGGCGATTCCTGGTGCATGATGTTTTCTCATCCGAAGGATTTTACACCGGTCTGCACGACAGAACTCGGCTATATGGCCAAGATCAAGCCAGAATTCGATAAGCGGAACTGCAAGATCATCGGGATCAGCGTCGACCCCGTCGGCAATCACTTGAGGTGGGCGGCCGATATTGCGGAAACGCAAGGATATGCCCCGAATTATCCGATTATCGGCGATGCGGATCTGAAAGTTGCCAAACTTTACGGGATGCTTCCGTCTGGCGCAGGTGAGACTTCCGAAGGGCGCACTCCCACCGACAATCAAACCGTTCGCAATGTCTTCGTGATCGCGCCGGACAAGACGATCAAGCTCCTCATCTCCTACCCGATGAGCACAGGCCGCAATTTCGATGAAGTGCTGCGCGTGCTCGATTCGGTACAGCTCACCGCTGTTCATAAAGTCGCGACCCCCGTCAATTGGAAACAAGGCGAGGATGTGATCATCGTGCCGTCCCTCTCCGACGAGGAAGCCAGGGCGAAGTTTCTGGAAGGGTGGACGACGCTGAAGCCTTATCTGCGGATCGTGCGGCAACCCGGAACTTGAGCTTGCGCGCCGGCTGCCTCGCCTGCCGGCGCGAACCAAAGAGTGCGGATCATGATATTCCGCCAATTATTCGACGCGACTTCCAGCACCTATACTTATCTCCTCGCTAGCCGGCACGGCGCGGAAGCGCTGATCATCGACCCAGTCCTCGAAAAGGTCGATCGCTATATTCAGCTCTTGCGTGAGCTCGACGTGAAGCTCATTAAGGCCATCGACACGCATCTCCACGCCGACCATATCACCGGACTGGGTGCGCTGCGCGATCGCACCCATTGCGTCACCGTGATGGGGGAGCAAAGCGGTGTCGATGTCGTTTCCATGCGCGTGTCGGATGGAGACCGCATCGACATCGAGGGGTTAACTCTCGACGCGCTCTATACGCCTGGTCACACCGACGACTCCTACAGCTTTGTCATGCCGGATCGTGTCTTCACGGGGGACACGCTGCTCATCCGAGGCACGGGCCGGACGGACTTTCAAAACGGCGATGCCCGCGCACAATATGAGTCACTCATCGGCAGGCTGCTCAAACTGCCGGATGAAACGCTTGTCTATCCCGCGCATGATTACAAGGGCGATACCGTCAGCACGATTGGCGAGGAGAAGGCCTATAATCCGCGGCTGCAGGTCAAATCGGTCGAGGCCTATGTCGAACTTATGAACAGCCTCCATCTTCCAAACCCGAAGATGATGGATGTGGCTGTGCCGGCCAATATGCACGTCGGTCTCGCGCAGGATCAGGTCGCCCGGCTCGGCTGGAGTTTTACGGCATGTGAGGCAATGGAGCTTGCCGGAGAGCCGGGCGTTGCGCTCATCGACCTGCGCGAGGCGAGGGAGCGCGAAAAGAATGGGGTGATTCCCGGCTCGCTCCATGCGCCTTATTCCGCGCTCGACGACAATGTGAAGCCCGGCGGAATCCTGCATGAACTCGGCGCGGTCACG
>DASQCU010000288.1:0-6079 GCA_035634575.1 Beijerinckia sp. | reverse complement strand
CAAACCGGATACGGAGCTTTTTTCGGATCTCGACGCGACGGTCGCCTGGGCAAAATCGCAAGGCGGCAATGTCGATCGGCTGGGCATCATCGGCTTTTGCCGGGGCGGACGCACAGTTTGGCTTTATTCGACCCATAACCCCAATCTCAAGGCTGGCGTCGCCTTTTATGGCAGCCTCATGGATCCGCCGAACAATGCCATGCCGAAGAATGCCTTCGACCTCGCGGGAGAGGTCAAGGCACCCGTGCTCGGGCTCTATGGCGCGGAGGACACCGGCATTCCGCCTCAGCAGGTGGAGCAAATGAAGGCCAGGCTGCAACAGGCCGGCAAGACCGCCGAATTCAAGATCTATCCCGGCGCGCCGCACGGATTCTTCGCCGATTACCGGCAGAGTTATCGCAAGGATGCGGCAGAGGACGCATGGAATGAAATGCAGTCCTGGTTCAGGAAATATGGCGTGCTGAGCTGAGGAGCTTGGCGCTAGAGATAAGGAACGCGGCGCATATTTCGCCGCGTTTTGAGGAGCTTGCGTGAATGACAGAACTGACCAATGATGAACGCAAGCTTTTGCGTGCCATCCTCACCAATGATTTGCACGAGGCTCCGCTCGGTGAAGCAAGGATCGGCAGCTCGATCTGGTGCGAAAGCATCAATGATGCTGCTGAGCCGACCGGCATCAAGGATGGAAAGATTCTGTCCGTGATCGTCTCTCGTTTGGCACAAAAGAAACTCGTCATTTCCGATGGAGAGACGATCGAACTCACCAGGGCTGGCTATGAGGCGGCGGTGGCGGCACCGTAAATCGACCTCTTGCGAGTGCCGGGTCACTGCGTCATGGCTTCAGGATATTCATTGCCTGATGGCCACCTTTGTTGTTTCATGATTTTCAACTGGCGGGCGCTGTGCTCGCCAAAATTTCATGCCCCCTGCGGCGATTGCGAGGAACATTCTGTTGCAACGCCTTTTTATTATTCAGACGTCTATTGTCCGCACGCTCGCGGCATTTGCAGCAGCCCTTGCAATTGCATTTTTTAGCTATAGCGCTTTTGACGCTGAAGAAGCGAGTCCACTGAGGGCTTTCGCAGCAACAAACCCGCCAACACAGCTCGCACAAGACGCACACTTCGTCGGCAGCGCCGCATGCGGAACTTGTCATACAAGCGAAACGCAAGCCTGGAAGGGCTCGCATCACGCCCATGCAATGCTGGAGGCTAATGCTGACAACGTGCAAGGCGATTTTCACGAGCGCCAGGTGACGTTCGCAGGCGTGACGACGACCTTCTCGCAGCGCGACGGCAAATATTCCGTCAACACCGATGGGCCGGATGGGCAGTTGCAGGATTATGAAGTGAAATTCACTTTCGGCTTTACACCGCTGCAGCAATATCTCGTCGAATTGCCCGGCGGCCGCCTGCAATCCCTGCCGATTGCCTGGAACACCCGCCCGCGCGATGAAGACGGCCAGCGCTGGTTTCATCTCTATCCAGGTCAAGAGCTGCGCGCCGGCGATCCGCTGCATTGGACCGGCCTGCAACAGAATTGGAATTTCATGTGCGCCGAATGTCACGTGACGAATTTCGCGCGCAATTATGATGCGGACTTGAAGACCTATACTTCCACTTTTTCCGAGCTCAATGTCACCTGTGAATCCTGTCACGGTCCAGGGTCACAACATCTCGCCTGGGCGGAGAAGAAACAAGGCTGGGAGGATCTTGCAAACAAAGGGCTCGACATCACATTCAACGAGCGCAAGGATGTAACCTGGTCGCTCGATCAAGCCAGCGGCAATAGTCTGCGCAACAAGCCACGCGACAGCGCGCATGAGATTGAGACCTGCGCGCATTGCCACGCGCGGCGCGGTCCGATTGCCTCAAAGGTGCAAATCGGCAAACCTCTCGGCGATGCCTATCACGTCTCGCTGCTCGATGAAGACCTCTATTTTTCCGATGGGCAGATCAAGGAAGAGGTTTATGAATATGGCTCGTTCCTGCAAAGCCGCATGAATCATGCCGGTGTCACCTGCAGCGATTGCCATGATCCACATACATCGAAACTTCGCGCGGAAGGAAATGGAGTCTGCCTGCAATGTCACGCGCAGGAGAAATATGAGGCAACGGCCCACACGCATCACGCGCCTCAATCGGCTGGCACTCAATGCGCGGCCTGCCATATGCCGGAACGCACTTACATGGTGGTCGATAATCGGCGCGACCATAGCCTGCGCATTCCAAGACCGGATCTCTCTGTCGCGCTCGACACGCCCAATGCCTGCAATATTTGTCACAAGGACAAATCGGCGCAATGGGCGGCGGATGAGGTGAAAGCCTGGTTTCCTCATGCCAATCAGGGATTTCAGCATTACGCCGAATTGTTTCACGAAGGCACACTTGGCGCGCCCGGTGCGCGTGAAAAACTCATTGCCTTCGCCAATGACCTCGATCAGCCGGGCATTGCGCGGGCGAGCGCGCTTGCCCGCCTCGATCGCATTTCAAGCCGCGCCATGCTCGATCAATTGCGGGCGCGCCTTGGCGATGCGGATCCGCTTGTGCGCCGCGCGACGGTCGAGGCCTTCGCGAGTGTCCCAGAGACCGCGCGGCAGGATCTTATTTCCATGCTCGATGACCCTGTCCTCGACGTGCGCCTGGAAGCGGTCCGCCAACTCGCCGGCATGCCGCGCCAAGCCCTTGACGCAACAGCACAACAAAAACTCGATCGCGGCATTGAAGAATATATCGCGTCGCAGAAGAGCAATTCCGACCGGCCGGAAGCACATCATAATCTCGCGCTTCTCTATCTATCGTTGCACCGGATCGAGGAGGCCGAAACCGAGTTTCGCGCCGCTCTCGATCTGGATCCGGCCTTCGTGCCTGCGGTTGTGACGCTCGCCGATCTTTATCGCGGCACAAGACGCGATGCCGATGGCGAGAAAGTTCTGCGCGCATTTCTCCAGCGCGAGCCTGATGCTGCCGCCGTACGTCATGCGCTGGGCCTGCTTCTCGTGCGCAACGGGCGCAAGACCGAAGGGCTGGACGAATTCAAGAAGGCGGCAGAAGCAGCACCTGATAATGCGCGTTTCGCCTATGTTTATGCCGTGGCCCTCTCCGACAGCGGCAAGAGGCAAGAGGCCATGCAGGTTCTTCAAAACGCGCTCGCGCGCCATCCCTATAATCGCGAGAGTCTTTATGCGATGGCCACCTTCCTGCGCGATGCCGGCGATCGCGATGGCGCAATGTCCTATGCCAAAAGGCTCACGGCATTGGAGCCGGACGATCCGGGCGTCGCCGATTTTCTGCGCAGCCTTGCCCGATAAAACACCATGCGCGCGCCGCTGTTGACGCGCAGTTTATGCTGGTCCAAGCTCCAGCATCTGCTTCGCGGCAGCAAGGAATGTGGGTTTCTTGTATCTTCCAGGAGAGGGGAATTCTGGTGGACACGTCTCAACGCACCACAGGCGCGATCATATTTGGCTTTTTAGCCTGTGTGATTGCAACGCCCGCATATGAAGACGAATTTGCGTTTAGCTCTTATCCCCTTGGTTTTCGCGGTCCTCTCGCCGGTGTCGTGCCGCCGCCTGGCCTTTACCTTGAAAACGACACTTACTTCTATGATGATGCTCAAATCGGTGGCGGGCGCACGGTCCAAACCGGCGGGAAAATTCTCGCGAATGTGCAACAACAGACAACCGCTGATTTCGTGACCCCTATCTGGGTCACACCCCTCGAAATTGGCGGGGGCAGTCTCGGCGTTTCGCTGACCATACCATTCGGCCGGCCGAACATTTTTGCTGGTGCGCAGCTGTCTTCGCCGGTTCTTGGCCAGACCATCGGCACCGGCTTGGAGCAAGCCAATACGACGTTCGGTGAGATCTTTCCGCAGATCTTCATTGGCTGGCACGATGGCAATTTTCATTGGAGCTTCAACGTCGGCGGTTTCGCGCCCACGGGCTATATTCCGAACGTCATCTCCAACCTCTCCCTGAACCGTCCGGGCCTCGACACCACAATCGCCTTCACCTATCTCGACACGGAACTGGGATTTGAGATTTCGGTCATTCCGGGCCTCACCTTCAACTGGATCAATCCGGTGACGGATTATCGCAGCGGCACGGATTTCCACCTGGAATGGTCGGCATCGAAGTTCATCACCAAGGACCTGTCCATCGGACTGGTCGGCTATCATTATCAGCAGCTCACCCCAGATGGCGGATCAGGCGATCTATTGGGCCCCTTCCAGGGTGCTGTGACCGCAGTTGGTGGAACCGTCGGCTATAATTTCGACCTGGGAAACACGCCGATTTCATCACGTGTGAAGGTGTACCGCGAATTTAATGCCTCAAACCGGTTCGATGGCACGGTGGCGTTTATAACCTTTTCCGTGCCTTTATGGGTGCCCTCGTCGAAACCGGCCGAGACACCCAAAGTGACCGCGAAATATTGAGCTGAAAGGAGCGGAAACGCCCAGTCTTTTGCGTTCAACCGGTACCCGCAGGGCGCTATCCAGAAAAGCCGAAACTCTGCTATATGTCTGCCGCGTGACATGAGCGTGAAGCAAGGCGGGGACCGATGGACGACGAGAAATGGCTTGAGCGGCGCTATTATGGCGGAGACCTTCCAGCCCAGGCCGAGCGCGCGTTGCACGCGGTGGGTCTCTGCTGGGAGGATGAGCAGGCCTCCGAAGCGCATATCAAACATGCGCTCGCCATTGCCCCGGACCATCTCGCGGTCCATTATGGCGCCTATAAATTCTATTATTACCGGCGCCGCCTGAAGGAAGCCCTGCCCCATGTCGAGGCCTGGGTCGTCGAGGCCATCAAGCGCAATCATTTTCCGAGCAACTGGCGCGACGTCAAATCGGAACATGCCGATTTCAATAATTTCGATGGCGAGCCCCGTGTCTTTCTTTTCTCCTTGCGTGCCTATGGATGGCTGCTCGCGCGCCTGCGCCGGGTCGAGGAAGGCCGCGCCGCCTTGCGCAAAGTCGCCGAACTCGACCTCAAGGACCGGATGGGCGCCCTGCGGCTTCTCGCCATTCTCGACCAGCCGCAGGACGAGGACGAGGAACGCTCGCCAGCATCAGCCTCTCACGAAGTTTGATCGCTATTCACGATTGGAACGTGAACACGGACCCCGTGTAGGAACGCAGAAGTTTCGCAGGCATTTCCGCTTTCATGATCTCATAAAAAGGTTCGCCGCTGCAATGCAGCGGGATGACATAAGCGGGATCGATCTCCTTCAAGGCGGCGATCACTTCGCGGACATAATCTTCCTTGTAGGGCGCAAGGTGAAAGCCACCCATCACGGCATGGACCTTTTCAACGCCGGAGACCGCTTGCGCCTGCCTCACAATATTGACGATCCCGCGATGACTGCATGATGAGAGCACGATCAATCCGCGCCCTTTCAAATGATAGGCCGTTGCGATCTCGTGCCGGAACTGGTCGGGGAAGCTTTCTTTCTGACGCTCTTCTTCGCTGAACGCCTCAGGGTAGCAGCCGAAGCTGCCGGCGCGTCCGATCCGCATCGTACTCGGCGAGAGGAGTTTTTCGAAAGAAGCGAGACTGATCCGGCCCGTGGTGAAGCCATGATCGGCGACGAGCGCGGGTCCTTCGGAAAACATCACCGCGAGATCGGCCTCCTGAAGTGCCGTGCGATCGATCGCCCCGAAATCGCCCTTCGTCGGCGGCGCGACCCATTGTCTTGCGCAAAAACATTCCTCGCCGCCAAGATAGATCGGAAGCTTTGCGCGCAGCTTTCCCTTGTTCTCGTGCAGGAAACCGGCGAGGCCGCCGAAATGATCATAATGGCCATGCGACAGGACCAGCGCATCAAGGCGCGACGGATCGAGAGCAAGCAAGGAAAGATTATTGTTCAAGGCTTCCGGCGTGAAGCCAAAGTCGAGAAGAATGTTGCGCGATTGGTCGCCGAGCTCAGAGGCGACATGCAGCGAAAGGCCAAATTCGCTGGTGAGCGAACGGCGGGGTGGCGCGTCGCTCAGCGCGAAGCCAAACCGTTTGATTCCGACATTGCCGATCTGAAGATCTTGCGCAACCGCAATCTGATAGCTATCGACCACGACATGC
>DASQCU010000287.1:0-4612 GCA_035634575.1 Beijerinckia sp. | reverse complement strand
AACGTATTGCGAGCCTCCACCAATTGCCCTTGCGCGGCAGAAAGTGCGGCTTGCGCCGAGCGCAAAGCGTTCAGCTCGTTTTGCGGGTCGAGTTTCGCCAGGACCTGATCGGGTGTCACAGGGTCGCCAACACCGGCCGATCTTTCGATGATCCGCCCGCCGATGCGAAAGGCCAGAGACGCCTCGTTTTCGGCCTGAATTTGCCCCGTGAGGGTGACCACGTCGCCGACTTCGCCCTTCTCAGCGGTCACGGTGCGAACGGGGCGCGCTGCGGGTGCCTCAGCCTTTGTCTCCGGCTCACAGCCGCCAAGCAGGAGGGTGAGCGCAGGCAGAATCAGGGCGCGCGCAAAGCCGCGCTTTGGCTTTGGATGAATGATGCAAGAGGCCAAGGTCCGGTCCTCTGATTGAATGCTGAGGTGACAGTCAATTCATTTGGGCCAGCCCGTGACGGCTTGGCAGTCCATCAATTTTGTTCGCCTGCGGCGAGCTTCAAATTCCACACCCGGGCGAGGTTGCACCAAGCCGACAACGCAAATTTGCTCAAAAAAGTTCAAGATCTCAAATAGCTAGAGCAAGCAACCGGACATGGCGCGGGCTGGAAAGACCGCTCGCCGAGATTGCTGCTACAAAAGCGCGGTAACGTGGCAGTATGGCCACGCTACCGCCTTACTAAAACTATAGCTGAACTTCGCTTGAAAAGAAACCCGGACGTATGGCGCAGGCAGCCAGTATAGGCCCTTAGCTTCAAATAACGGGAGGCCGGCGCAGATCGAGCGTCAGCGGAAAGTCGCCGGAGCGCTCCTCCACTGGCACCTCGAAGGGTCCCGGCGTATGCCCGTGATCCTGAAAGCGTGCGAGCCGGCGCGCTTCCGCCTCGTAGCTGTTGACCGGGAATGTCTCGTAGTTGCGGCCGCCGGGATGCGCGACATGATACACGCACCCCCCGAGCGATCGCCCATTCCAGCTGTCGGCAATATCGAAGGTCAGAGGCGCATGGACGGGGATCGTCGGATGCAGCCCGGCGGCAGGCTGCCAAGCCTTGAACCTGACGCCCGCGACGGCCTCCTCGGCAGTGCCTGTTCCCGTGAGGGGCACACGGCGGCCATTACAGGCGACGACATGACGCCCTTCCACAAAGCCATTGACCTTGACCTGCAGACGTTCGAGCGAGGAATCGACATAGCGAACCGTCCCGCCTGTGGCCCCCTGCTCGCCCGTCACATGCCAGGGTTCCAGCGCCTGACGTATCTCGAGCGTCACACCGCCATGTTCGACCGCGCCATAGAAGGGAAACCGGAATTCGCGCTGCGCCTCGAACCAGACCGGATCGAAGGCATAGCCAACGCGCCGTAGGTCGGCGAGAACGCCGAGAAAATCCTCCCAGACGAAATGCGGCAGCATGAAGCGATCATGCAGCGTCGTGCCCCAGCGCACCAGGACTCCCTGCTGCGGTTCGCGCCAGAACCACGCAACAAGCGCGCGCAGCAATAATTGTTGCGCGAGACTCATGCGCGCATCCGGCGGCATTTCGAAGGACCGGAATTCGAGAAGCCCAAGGCGCCCGGTCGGGCCATCAGGCGAGAACAGCTTGTCGATACAGATTTCCGAGCGATGCGTATTGCCCGTCACATCGACGAGCAGATCGCGGAACAGGCGGTCGACCAGCCACAAGGGGACCTGCTCGCCGGGACCCGGCACATTGGCCAAGGCGATTTCGAGTTCGTAGAGATGATCGTGACGGGCCTCATCGACGCGCGGCGCCTGACTGGTCGGGCCGATGAAGAGCCCCGAGAAGAGATAGGAAAGCGACGGGTGCCTCTGCCAATAGAGCACGAGGCTTTTCAAAAGGTCGGGCCGCCTGAGGAAGGGCGAATCGGCGGGCGTCTTGCCGCCGAGAACGACATGATTGCCGCCCCCCGTCCCGGTATGGCGCCCATCGGTCATGAATTTATCGGCGCCGAGCCGCACCTGCCGGGCGTCCTCATAAAGACCTTTCGTCGTCAGAACGGCGGCGCGCCAATTTGCGGCGGGATGCACATTGACCTCGATGACGCCAGGGTCCGGCGTGACCTTGATGACATCGAGGCGCGGATCGACCGGCGGCGGATAGCCTTCGATATGCACCGGCACGCCGGTGGCCGCGGCTGTCGCTTCGATACAGGCAAGAAGTTCGAGATAATCCTCCAATCTCTCGACCGGCGGCATGAACACGCAGAGCACCCCATCGCGCGGCTCGATCGAAAGCGCTGTTCGCACAGCGCCTTCGACAATCTCCTGCTCGACGCGTTCCTGTGGCGATACCCCTGCCGTCGGGCTGCGCTCGAAGTGCTGGGCGAGCTCATGCGGGTCGGGCAAGGGCCCGCGATCTTCGATAGGGTCCCGCTCCATGATGAAGGGATAGGCAGACGCCGGGATCCATGGCAGCGAGGCCAAAGGCAAACGGTAGCCGACTGGTGAATCGCCTGGGACGAGAAACAGCTTTTCGCGCCGCAGCTTCCACTTCTCGCTGATCCAGCGCGGGCGCGTTGCCCCATTTGCCTGCGCGTTCCAGCGCTGCACCGGCAGCACATAGCCGGATGGATTCGTCAATCCGCGCGCGAAGGTGCGGATCATGCGATTGCGTTCTTCCGCATCCTCGATTTTCGGATCGAGAGCATCGGTATTCTCAGGCAGATGGCCTTCCTTGACGAGCCAGGCCACAGGATCCTCATAGGCCGGCAAGACGCAACTCGTGTCGATCCCGAGCCGTTCGGCAATGCCCTCAGTGAGGTTGAGGGCCTGCGCCCGCTGCGCCCCCGCAAATGGGTCGGCGGCCTTCGGCGCCGCGAGATGCTGGGCCCCGACCTCGGCGATGAGGGCAGGATTTTTCCAGATCGGTTTGCCGTCCTTGCGCCAATAGAGTGAAAAGCCCCAGCGCGGCAGGCTCTCGCCCGGATACCACTTGCCCTGACCGTAATGAAGCACGCCGCCGGGCGCGAAACGGGTCCGCAACCGCCGGATCAATTTATCTGCAAAGCCGCGTTTCGTCGGGCCCACGGCCGCCGTGTTCCATTCCTCCGTCTCGAAATCGTCGATCGAGACGAAAGTCGGCTCGCCGCCCATGGTCAGGCGGACATCCTGGGCGACGAGATCGGCATCGACCTGTTCGCCAAGCGCGTCGAGCTTTTCCCAGGCAATATCGGAGAAAGGCAGCGTGATCCGGGGCGCCTCGGCGACGCGGGTCACCTGCATGTCGAAATGGAAATCGACATTGGCGGGCTCGACAACGCCCGCGATCGGCGCGGCCGAGTGATAATGCGGCGTGGCCGCGACCGGCAGATGGCCCTCGCCGCAAAACAGGCCCGAGGTCGCGTCCATCCCGATCCAGCCCGCTCCGGGCAGATAGACCTCCGCCCAGGCGTGCAGATCGGTGAAATCATGCTGCGTGCCCTTGGGGCCGTCGATCGGCTCGATGTCGGCCCGCAATTGGATCAGATAACCCGAGACGAAACGCGCCGCGAGGCCAAGATGGCGCAGCATCTGAACCAGCAGCCAGGCCGAATCGCGGCAGGAGCCCGAGCCAAGCTCCAGAGTTTCCTCCGGCGTCTGCACGCCGGGCTCCATCCGGATCACATAGCGGACCGCCTTTTGCAGCTCGGTATTGAGATCGACCAGGAAAGTGACGATATGGATCGGGCCCTTGGGCAGCGCGTCAATATAGGCGGCAAGACGGGGCCCCAGCGGTTCGACCCCGAGATAAGGCGAAAGCTCCGCGGCGAGCGTCGCCTCATAGGTGAAGGGAAACTCTTCGGCATAGGGTTCGATGAAGAAATCGAAAGGGTTGATGACGGCAAGTTCGGCAGTCAGATCCACCTCGATTTTCAATTCCGTCACTTTTTCCGGAAAGACAAACCGGGCCTGCCAATTGCCATGCGGGTCCTGTTGCCAGTTCACGAAATGGTTCGCCGGCTTCACCTTGAGCGAATAGCCGGGAATTTTTGTGCGGCAATGCGGGGCCGGACGCAGCCTTATGATCTGCGGGCCGAGCGCCACCGGCCGATCATATTTGTAATGGGTGACGTGATGGATGGCGGCAGAAATGGTCATTGGTGATCATCCGAAATGCCGAAACTCTTCCACTCGGCAATAGGCGCTTTAGGACTTCGAGCCACCAATAGGCCGTCAAGGTATGGCAATCAATCGCTGAGGGTATAATATACCGGGGTCGAAGGGAACAGGCGGCGCGAACCGAAAGTTTTCCCGCAGGCTTTGCAATTGGCAAGGAATTTCACGTGCTCGACGAAAAACCGATGTCAGATATCAAGGGCTTAAGCAAGGTTGCGCTTCCCCTCTCGCGCCGGGGTTTCATGACGACGGCTGCGGCCGCCACCGCTGGCTATACGCTTGCCGCGGGTCCGGTCCGCGCAGAGCCGATCAAGACCGATACCGAGGGTCTTACCGCAGGCGATGCGAAGGTGAAGCTCGCTGACGGCGAATTGCCGGTCTATTTCGCAAGGCCGTCGAACATCGCGAACCCGCCCGTCATCATCGTCTCCATGGAGGTCTTCGGTCTCCACGAACATATCAAGGATGTGACGCGGCGGCTCGCCAAGCTCGGCGCTTTCGCGGTCGC
>DASQCU010000286.1:0-5332 GCA_035634575.1 Beijerinckia sp. | reverse complement strand
CGCAGCCGTTGGATTGGCCGTTCGGGCCGAGCATGTAAGTATGCGCGAGTGAATTGTCCGTCCAATACGCCGTTCGTTTCCGGCGTCACAGGTCACGCCCTTCCAGCCGGATTTCGTGCATGAGGGGCGAGCGTTCCAGATAGGCAGTGTTCGGATAAGGCTTCGCATCGAAGAAAGCGCCCGTCTCATCGAGAAAATCGACGCGAAGCTTCGCGAGCCTGTCCAGTTCCGCCCATCGGTCGGGAAGCGATTTCAGAAAAACGGCAACGTCGTAATCGGAATCCGGGCGTGCGTCACCACGCGCTCGCGAACCAAACAACACAACACGCTCGAGTCGGTTGCCATAAATTTCGCCCAACGCCAACCGGAAGCGTTCAAGAACAGGATCGTCTGGAATGTTCGAAACCATTTACAATTATATAGCATATTTCGGCCGCAAGCGCCAATTCTACTGGTTTTCAAGATACTCAGAGAACTGTCTCGTTTTTGCTACCAAACCTTGATTTGCACACAACTGTCCGGTGGCGGCATGTGAAGACGAGTACTCGCTCTTGAATTTCGCCGGGTGCCTGACGACTTGCGGCTTAGCTCCCACCAAAAGACCCGCACCCATGCCAACCACCAACTCCGCCACGCCCCGTCCCCCCTCACGCTGGCCGCTTGTCCTGCGCATCGCCTTGCGTGATTTTCGTGGCGGGCTGCGCGGCTTTGGGGTTTTTCTCGCCTGTATCGCGCTGGGCGTCGCGGCGATTTCGGGGGTTGGTGCGGTCTCGCGCGCGCTTGGCGATGGGCTCGCCCGGCAGGGCCGGACGATCCTTGGCGGCGATGTCTCGTTTGAACTCATCCAGCGCGAATTGAGCGAGGCCGAGCAAAGCTTTCTTGCCGCGCATGGCAAGCTTTCGCGCGTCGCGGTCATGCGCGCGATGGCGAGATCCGAGTCTGGCGACACAGCACTTGTCGAGATCAAGGCGGTCGATCAATCCTATCCGGCGCCGGGCGAGATCGGTCTCGATCCGCCGCAAGACCTCAGCGAGACGCTCGCCGAAAAAAACGGCGCTTATGGCATGGCGGCAGATGCCGCGTTGCTAGTGCGGCTCAACCTTAAAGTGGGCGATCGTCTTGAGATCGGCGATGCGCGTTTCGATTTGCGCGCCACCATCACCAATGAGCCCGACAGGCTTGCGGGCGGCATAGGGTTCGGCCCGCGCGTCTTGATGTCGGAGGCCGCGCTGCGGGCAACCGGGCTTGTCGTGCCGGGTTCGCTGGTGCGCTGGCTCAATCGCGTGTCGCTCGGCGGCACCAATGCACAAGCCAGCGATGGCGAAGTCTCCGATTTCGTCGAGGCCGCGCAAAAGACTTTCCCGCAGGCGGGCTGGGAGGTTCGCACAAGGCAGAATGTGTCGCCGCAATTTTCCCGCAATCTCGAACGTTTCACGGAATTTCTGACCCTTGTCGGCCTTACCTCTCTCATTATCGGCGGGGTTGGAGTCGCCAATGCCATTCGCGGCTATGTCGAGCGCAAGAAGCCGGTTATCGCGACGTTGAAATCGCTTGGCGCGACAGGCTCCTATGTTTTCGTTCTGATGCTAGCGCAAGTGATGCTGGTTGCCTTGCTCGGCATGGCGCTGGGCGCCGTGATCGGCGCCGCCATGCCTTTCATCGCGGCGGCGGCGTTTGGTTCGCTGCTCGCCTTTCCGCTTGCGCCCGCGATCTATCCCGGCCCGATTGCTGCTGGCTTTGTCTATGGAACCTTGACCGCCTTGGTCTTTTCGCTCGGGCCGCTCGGGCGGGCGCATGATGTTTCGGTTTCGGCCCTGTTTCGCGACCAGATCGAGCCAAACCGCGCGCTTCCCCGCAAACGTTATCTTTTCATGATGGCGCTCGCCGCCGCGAGCCTTGGCGCGGTCGTGATTGGCCTGGCCACCGATCGCCGTCTCGTTCTGATCTATATGGGTGCGACCCTGGCGGCTTTTGCGCTTTTGCGTATTGTCGCGCTTCTCATCATGATGGCAGCAAAGCGGCTTCCTCATGCGCGGCAGGTGAGTTGGCGGCTTGCGATTGCGAATATCCATCGGCCCGGTGCGCTGACGCCTTCGGTTGTGCTTTCGCTTGGCCTTGGTCTGGCACTTCTTGTCGCTTTGACGCTGATCGATGGCAACTTGCACGCCGAACTCGACCACCTGCAGCCGGGGCAGACGCCGAGCTTCTTTTTTGTCGGCGTGCCGAGCGGGCAGGCGCAGGAATTTCAGGATTTCCTCAAGAGCCGCGCGGCCGAGGGGAGGCTTGAACTTGTCCCCATGTTGCGCGGACGCATCGTCAAGCTCAAGGGCCAGCCAGCCGAAGCGGCGAAGCCGAAGGAGGACGCCGCCTGGGCGCTGCAAGGCGATCGCGGGATCACTTTTTCGCGCTTTCTCCCGGAGGGATCTCAACTCGTGTCAGGCGCGTGGTGGCCGCAAGATTATAGCGGACCGCCTCTCGTCTCGCTCGAAAGCGACGTGGCCGAGGGCCTCGGGCTCGCGGTGGGCGACGTTATTACCGTCAATGTGCTTGGCCGCGAGATCGAGGCCAGGATAGCCAATACGCGCAAGGTGAATTGGCGCAGCTTCGGCATGAATTTTGTGCTGGTCTTTACCCCTTCGAGCTTCACGGGCGCCCCGCACAGCGATCTTGCGACGCTGACTTTCCCCAATGGCGGGGAGAAGGACAAGGAACTCGCTCTGTTGCGCGAGACGGCGCGCCTCTTTCCCGCGATTACGAGCATCCGGGTGAAGGACGCGCTCGATGCCGTCAATGCGCTTGTCGGGCAACTCGCGCTCGCCGTGCGCGGGGCGTCCAGCATCGCGCTTCTGGCGTCGATCCTGGTTCTTGGCGGTGCGCTCGCGGCGGGTCAGCAGGCTCGGGTTCACGATGCTGTGATTCTCAAGACGCTCGGTGCGACGAGGGGGCGTCTTTTGGCGGCCTTCCTTCTTGAATATGGGCTCATCGGCCTTTGCACGGCGATCTTTGGCGTGGCGGCGGGCGGGGCTGCGGCCTATGCAATCACCGTCCGGGTGATGAAACTCGATTTTCTCTGGCTCTGGCCGCAGGCTCTTCTGGTCGCAGCCTCGGCACTTGTGCTTACAATTTTACTTGGGCTTCTCGGCACTTGGCGCATTCTTGGACGCAAGCCCGCGCCATACCTTCGGGATTTGTAGAAGCGGCGGGCCCGCTTCAAGTTGTGGTTAAGTATTGTTCATCCGTCCTGCCCTTGTGCGGACACAGTGTCTGCGCCATATTACACGCGACATCCGCCCGATAGGGCAGGTGGCCGGAGGTGGTTCAGCCTCCATAACTTTAGAGGAAAACATGTCCGACTTCGACCGCAACGCGGGTGCCCGCTGGGGGCAGGGCGTGGCACGGGCCGGTCGCGCCGAAATCGACCAGGGCCTTCGCTCCTATATGCTGGGCGTTTATAACAATATGGTGATTGGCCTCGGCCTCACCGGTCTCGTCGCCCTCGGCGTCAATATGCTGGCTGTCGCGAGCGATCCTTCGATGGCGGTCGCTCATTTCGGGCGGATTCCGCTGACGGCCTTTGGCGCAGCGCTCTACGGCAGCCCGCTGAAATGGGTGGCGATGCTGGCGCCGCTTGCCTTCGTGTTCTTCTTTTCGTTCCGCATCAATCAGATGGCGGCTTCGACGGCGCGCACTCTGTTCTTCGTATTCTCGGCGGCAATGGGCCTGTCCCTGTCCACCTTGCTGCTGATCTATACGGGTACTTCGGTGGCGCGTGCCTTCTTCGTGACGGCTGCGGCCTTCGGCGGTCTTAGCCTTTATGGCTATACGACGAAGCGCGATCTTTCGGCGATGGGGTCGTTCATGGTGATGGGTCTCTTCGGCCTTATCATCGCGAGCCTGGTCAATATCTTCGTCCAGAGCACGGCCTTCCAGTTCGGCCTGTCGATCCTGTCGGTCCTGATCTTCTCGGGCCTGACCGCCTGGGATACGCAGGCGATCAAGGAAATGTATTACGAAGGCGACGGCTATGAAGTGGCGACAAAGAAATCGGTGAATGGCGCTTTGATGCTCTATCTCGATTTCATCAACATCTTCCAGTCGCTGCTTTTCCTGACCGGTTCGCGCAACGACTAATCACACCAAGACTTGTTGTGAATGAAAAGGCCCCGTTCGCGGGGCCTTTTTTCTTGGCGCTTAGAACCTGTTTCAAAAGGCTGGCGGCCATCCAAGCCCTCATGCCTCAAGGCGGCCTGCAAGGCCGTCTCGAAGCACGAGGGCGCCTCCAGTAGACACTGGAAATCATCCTTCGAGACGCCACTTCGTGGCTCCTCAGGATGGATGAGGCGGTGGCTTTTGAAATAGGCTGTTACCCCGACACGAGTTTCAGCTTTTTGTCGAGCACTTCGATGACGCGCCGCAGCTCGTGGCCGCGCTTCAGAATAAGTCCCGTGGTCGTGATGACCGAAAAGGCGCCCTGTTTGCGGGCAAGCTTCGGGTTCTTCTCGATCCGGTATAAAGGGAACTCCGACGCCCGCCGGAAGATCGAGAAAACCGCCTTCTGGGCGGTGAAATCCAGCGCATAATCGCGCCATTCGCCCTCGGCGACCTTGCGCCCATAAAGATTGAGAATTTCGCGCAGTTCCGCCCGGTCGAACGAGACGGTTTCGCAGAAAGAAGCAGCCGCGATCGTCCCGCTGGGAAGGGGCGCGGGAGAGCTCAGTTCACCCGCCTTCTCGGCGAAATTTGCGGGTCGATTATCCTCGGTCGGCTCCATTGCGCCCCATGAATGTCTTTTGCCTCGGCGCGTTACGCGCCGCTTGCGCCCCTAGTCATACCAAGTGTCGCTAAGGCTCATTCCTAATGACCGTTGGTATCAGATGACGATTTTACGACGAGGCGGGCGAAATACCAATCCAAGATGTTGGGCTTCGGCGCTGCCGGTCTGCCCAAGAAAATTGCCTATAAAAACAACGAGTGAGGAATCACAGTTTAGCCCTTTTGCCGCCTGGCTGGCGCCCCAGAGCGGCGCGAAGCTCCAGCCGTCATCGCGACCCGGTTACGCTTCTTTCCGGATTCGTCAGCCCCCCAAGCCCGCCGGGGAGTCGTGTTTTCATGGGTTTCCCCAATTCCGCCCATGGCGGTATTGCGGTGACATTGAAGCCGGCTGGAGTTCCCCTCTTCAGCCGGCTTCCTTCGTTTTGATCTTCCCCAAGGATTTTCGGGCCAAAGGATTTAGGGGGAGAGCCGAGGCGCGTCTTGAATCCTTTCGATCCAGAGGCGATATCTGTGCTGCCGGGGGCGTGTCCTGTTCTGCTTTGGTGCGGAAACCGTCCGC
>DASQCU010000285.1:0-7367 GCA_035634575.1 Beijerinckia sp. | reverse complement strand
GATTCATGCTTGATGTTCCATGACCGATCCGATGAACGCTTTCGCGATCCAATACATGCAAAGGCTGATGCCGAGAACGAACAGGATCGTCAAACCCCGCCTCGGAAAAAGCGATTGATCGGCAAGATTTGGTTCAACAATCGTCTGCAGATAAAGCTGCTGGCGTTCGGCATCTTCTCTGGCGCCTGTCAGATGAACGATTGCGGCCTCAAGCCCCCTTGCCGCGAGTTCCCGGTCGAGAATCAAACTATCATAGGCAGATAATTTGCCTGCCATTGAAGCATCGTCGCCGGCGATCTGCGCTCTCTGTTTCGTGATTTCGTCGCGATAGGAACGTATCTTTTCCAGCATTGGCGCGATCGTCGGGCTGTTCGCAGCCATCGTCATTTGCTGATTGACTGCTGCCTCCAGTTCCATGACTTCAGACATCATCTTGCCGACGCTATCGAGCGCGGCAGCCGACTCCTTGTTGGGATCGATGATCTTCTGCTCGTTACGAAATTTGGTCAGCCGGTTCTCGACATCGACGACCTTTGCCTTCTGCTCCTCGACGAGTTGATTGGAATATCGCAGGGCATCGTCATAGGCGCGTGCATTGAGACGGTTGACGAGGCCCTCCCCATCCTGCAACAGCGCGGCCGCAAGATCGCGCGCATCGCTCGGGCTGAAGGCGCGGACGCGCAGCGTGCTGATGCCTGACTCCGATTCGATATGGACGCTCAGGAAATGCTCGAAGTGGCGGTAAAGTTCTTCCTCGGTATCGCGCGAATAAAAATTCGGGAAGCGATTGATGATGTCCGCCTGAGGGCGGGAAAGAATATCGCGAAGATGATGGTTTTGAGCCAATGAGCGCAGTGCGTCGCGCGAGGTCAAATATTCGCTCACCGCGTAGGTTTCGTCGGTCGCGCGCGACAGCTTTTGACCCTGCATGAGGGAAGCAAGATTTCCGACATCGCTTCGCGCGGAAGTGCGCACGATGAACCGTGCTTCGGAGATGAACTGGTCCGATGCGATGAGGCCGAGATAAATGCTGGCGATCGCCACAGGAACGCAGACGGTGACGATGAAGAGCCAGCGTCTGCGAAGCAGCGAAACCCGTTTCGGCTCGGGCGGCGCCCACCACTGGTCAGGGACGAGCTCGCCCTTCGAAAGGGTCGGCTCGAGTTTGATTTCAGTGATGATCGGTGTTGTTTCTGACATGATGGGGAAAAGCCCTTCACCTTCACCTGGCGATCACGCCTCTATTTTGGCGATCACGCCTTTATTCCATTCACGTGCTTTTGAACGAAGCTTATTGCGCGTGATCCTTGGCGCCGACGGTCAGAATCCAGATCATCGAGAAGACCGCGAAGGAAAGCACGAAGACCGTCAATATTGAACGAAAGCGCTTCGGTTCCGTGTCCTCGTCCGGCAGGTTTGGACGTACCATTTCCTCGATATAGATTTGCTGCCGCCGGGCTTCCTGCCGCGCCCCTTCGAGCGCGGTGAGGGCGGCGGCGAAACTTTTGTCGGCGAGATCGCGCATCAAGGTCAAATGCTCATAGGCTGCGACCTTTCCGGCAAGCGCGGTATCGTCGCCAGCCATCTTCTTGCGTTCGATCTCGATGCGTTGCTGAAGAGCTGCGGCCCTTGCCCGCAAGGCGGGAAGCCCGGGATTGGCCGGCGAATTGTGCAAGGTTTCCTTGATTTCAGTGGAGGTCTGCGCCAGATCGAGCGAGAGTTTGCTCACCCCGCCAAGCATCGTGCTTGAGAAAGCGACCGGATCGACCAGCATTTCCCGATTGCGGAAAGCGGTCAGCTCGGCCTGAGCTTGTGAGATTTTCTCCTCAGCCAGCGTCACTTCATCGCGCGCGTTGCGAATGGCGTCGGCCTGCGCCCGATCGTTCATGCGGTTCACCATCTCCTCGGCGAGCGTGAGCAGGGTTGCAGCAATCGCTTTCGAGTCCTCGGGGCGGAAGGTGACCACTCTTAGCGTGGTAATTCCTTTGGTCGGGTCCTGATTAATCGTGATGAAATGTTGCGTATATTCGTAAAGCGACTCGAAAGTGTCCTTGCGCCAGAAGGGCTTGAATCGGGCAAAATAATCGGCCTCCGGCCGCGCATAGATGTCACGCAGCGGAAGCCGCTCGTTTAGCGCGCGAATGGCATCATGGGATTCTATGTAACTTTGAATGGCCGAGGTGTCGTCGGCGGCGCGCGAGATGCCGAAGGAGGTCAAAATCGCATCAAGCCCGCCGGCATGATGCGTGTTGACGCCGCGCACGATATATTCCGCTTCAGACACGTAACGTTTTGAGGCGATCACGCCATAATAGATTGTGGCAATCGACGTCGGGACCAGGACGACGATGCAGAACATCGCGCGGACGGACCTCATGCGCTGGTGAAGCCGGCGCAGATGTCGAAGCGCGCGCTCCCGCCAGTTCGGCGGGACGGAAACACCGGGTAGCGCAAAGCCGGAAGTCCGCCTGAAGGCCCGCGGTATTTCGTTCATCGAGAGCGCACTCCTGAGCATCATTTCCGAAAAGTGGAGGCCTGCGCGACGTGCCAGCATGCGGCGCCTCGCCAGCCTAACCGCAAAATAGCCTATCCTGTGCCGCAGACAAACTCAGGCGCGCAGGCAAGTTTTGCGCCCAAATTCACCTAAGGATTATAATATGGTCAAGATTGTGGAGTAGGTTCAGCGTAAGCGTCAGTATTAGCTTTCAGCTCGCCGCCGGGTAAGAGAGATGCTTTGCCGTGGCCATTTCATTGAATGATACGATTCATTGTTTAACGAGAGTTCCTCTCCCCCTTTCTCGCCTTTATAGAGAGGGTGGTCGCAGCATTTGATTTAAATGGCCCTATGGAATCGGGTTCTCTCGCCCGGATCATCGCGGCGCCAAAGCAGGTTTTCTTATGTCCATAATTGATTCCATTCGCCGGCAGGTCGTGCCCATCCATCCGGAAGGCACGATTTTTATCGCGGGTTTTGCCCTGGGAACCCTGATTCTCGGCTGGCTGTGGGCTCCGCTCGGCTGGATCGGCGCTGTTCTGACAGGATGGTGCGCCTATTTCTTTCGCGATCCGCCGCGCCTCACGCCGCTCGATGACGCGCTTGTGGTTTCGCCCGCCGATGGCGTCGTCTCGGCAGTCGGCTATTATGTGCCGCCGCCGGAGCTTGGGCTTGGGCCTGAACCGATGCAGCGTATTTCGGTCTTCATGTCCGTCTTCGATTGCCACGTGAATCGTGCGCCGGTGACGGGGCGTGTCGCCAAGATCGCCTATAAGCCTGGCCTTTTCCTCAATGCCGATCTCGATAAGGCGAGCGCCGATAATGAACGCAATGGCCTCGTTTTCGAGACGCCGCATGGGCGCTTCGGCGTCGTGCAGATCGCCGGACTCGTCGCGCGGCGGATCGTCTGTTTCGTCCATAGGGGAGAAAGCCTTGGCGTTGGCGATCGCTTCGGCCTGATCCGTTTCGGGTCGCGGGTGGACGTCTATATGCCCGACGGGGCTCAGCCCATGGTCGGGGTCGGCTCCAAGGCGATCGCGGGGGAGACCATTCTTGCCGATCTTCGCGCAACTGCTGCGCGCCGGACGTTCAAGCTCGGCTGAGAAAGAAAGAGAAAAAGAACCAAGAGTCGCTCTCGGCAACACTTGGTATTATGCTTGCGCATGGAAAATTCGCATTTCAATCATGGATCCGGCCACCCGGAACTGAGCTTCGAAGCTGGGCCGGATGAAGGCGCGGCGAGCCCCTTTGAGGGCTATGCGGGCGGCCGGGCCCGCCGGCGGCGCCGGTTTCGGGCGGTGCCTGTGCGCTTCATCATCCCAAACCTTGTGACTCTCCTGGCCCTCTGCATGGGCCTCACCGCGATTCGCTTCGCGGTCGAGGGTCTTTACGAAATCGCGGCGATCGCCGTCCTGATCGCGGCCATTCTCGATGGCTTGGACGGGCGCCTCGCACGCGCCTTGCGCGGCACCTCCCGCTTTGGCGCGGAACTCGATTCGCTGGCCGATTTCGTCGATTTTGGCGTCGCCCCCGCGCTTATTCTCTACCTTTGGAGCCTGAACGGGATCAAAAGCCTTGGCTGGTTCGCGGCGCTCGTCTTTGCGATCGCCTGCGCCTTGCGGCTGGCACGGTTCAACGTGATGGTCGATGATCCCAACCGGCCGGCCTGGCAGGTGCATTTCTTTACCGGGATGCCGGCCCCCGCCGGGGCCATTGTCGTCTTGCTCCCGCTTTATCTCCACCTGTCCGTTCTGGCGGTTCCCAATGCGCGCTTTCTGGTGCCTTTTGAGATCGCTTATGTTCTGCTCATCTCCTTTTTGATGGCGAGCCGCATTCCGCATTTTTCCGGCAAGAAGATCGGCCGCGTCCCGCGCGAATATGTCATTGCGGTCCTGTTTGGCGTCGCGATGATCGTCTTGCTGCTCGCGACCTTCCCGATGGAGATGCTCGTCGGTCTGACCCTGCTTTATCTGGCGACGATCCCCTTCGCCGTCCGGCGGTTCCAGGACTATGAAGCGGCCGATGCCATGCGAAATCCCGCGCATGCCGAAAAAACAGGCACGCCCTTCACTCCGCCCTTAAGCGTCAAGGATCAGCCGTGACGAGCACGAAGGCCAAGCCGTCGTAACCTTTGCTGCCGACGGTCTGGATGGCGGTGGCGCTGACCCTTGGCTCGGCCGCGATCAATTCGTTCATGTGCCGCACGCCCAGAATATTCGGATCGGTGCTCGCGGCGTCGATGACATTGCCCATGCGCACGACATTATCAATGACAATGACGCTGCCGCGACGCGAGAGTTTGAGCGCCCAGGCGAAATAATCTGGATTGCCCGGTTTGTCGGCATCGATGAAGATCAGGTCGAACGGTCCCTGATTTTCCGCGGCAAGCTTGGGAAGCGTCTCGAGGGCCCGGCCAAGGCGCAGCTCGATCATGCTGGAAAGACCCGCGCGCTCTATATTGGCGCGCGCGATTTCGGCATGTTTTGGGTCCACCTCCAAAGTGATCAGCCGCCCATCGGCGGGCAGAGCCCGGGCGAGCCAGATGGTGCTATAGCCCCCAAGCGTGCCGATTTCGAGAATGCGGCGCGCGCCCTGAATGCGCGCGATGAGATGCAGCAGCTTGCCATGATTCGGCGCGACATTGATCGCGGGCAGGGCGGCGGCGTCGCTGTCGGCGAGAGCCGCGTCGAGCGCGGGGTCCGATTGCACCAGAACTTCGGTAATGTAGCGCTCGACCGCAAGCCATTGTTCCTCAGCCATCTTGATTCCCTCGATTTGCTTGGAAAACATCCGTGGCCGGAGCGGGAACTCGATCGATTGGGGCGCCTTGACTGATGAAAACGGGTCAAAAGCCTCTATCTCTGTTCACAAATGCCTATATCTCGATTAGGGTCCGCGCAACTTAGCCCTGAGTCTCTCTATGTTTTCAAGCGATCGACCCGCTGCAATAGTGTTTTTGCTAAGGCTGCGACAGGGAGAACAAGGCTTGAAACCAAGGGCTTAAACCCAAGGAAAGAAATGTCGAAGGAAGAACTGCTCGAATTTCCAGGAGTTGTCGTCGAATTGCTCCCGAACGCGACTTTTCGTGTCAAGCTTGAGAACGAGCACGAGATCATCGCCCATACCGCTGGCAAGATGCGCAAGAATCGTATTCGCGTTCTTACCGGCGACAAGGTGCTCGTGGAAATGACACCTTATGACCTGACCAAAGGTCGCATTACCTATCGATTCAAGTGATAGTTCCTGTTCTCGAGGATCTCAAGCCGTGACCGGCGTCACTCAAGCCACTCGGGCAAAGCTCGTGCTTGCGTCGGGTTCGCCGCGCCGTTTCGAACTTTTGCAACAGATGGGTCTCGAACCGGATAGCCTGCTGCCCACCGATCTCGATGAAACCCCGAAGAAGGGTGAACTGCCGCGAAGTCTCGCCGCGCGTCTGGCGCAGGAGAAGGCAGTTGCTGCCGCAGCCGTCGCGGCCTCGCGGCCTGAGCTTGCTGGCGCCTATTTGATTGCCGCCGATACGGTGGTGAGCGTCGGGCGGCGCATCCTTCCAAAATGCGAAATATCGGAGGAGGCAGAGCAATGCCTGCGGCTCCTCTCTGGCCGGGCCCATCGCGTTCACACAGGCGTCAGTCTGGTCACCCCCAAGGGGGCGCTCCGCCATAAACTCGTCGAGACGAGGGTCCGCTTCAAGCGGCTTTCCCGCGCCGAGATCGACGCCTATCTCGCCTCCGGCGAGTGGCACGGCAAGGCGGGCGGCTATGCGATTCAGGGTCTTGCCGGTTCATTCACGCAAAAGCTGATCGGCTCCTATTCGGCGGTGGTCGGCTTGCCCCTCTATGAAACCATGTCGCTATTGGTGGGCGAGGGTTTTCCGGCCCATCATGCCTGGTCGAACTCTCCCGGCTGACAACCTATTCAAAAACCACGGCCTCATCCTGAGGAGCCACGAAGTGGCGTCTCGAAGGATGACTTCCAGTGTTCCCTGACGCCGCCCTCGTCCTTCGAGACGGCCTTGCAGGCCTCCTCAGGATGAGGGCTTGGATGACGCCAGCTTAGTCTACCCGAAGGCCGGTCGCCACTTTTAGGAAATCTTGCTTGGGGGAGACCCTCGATGGCTTCGCCGGAACAAAATGACAAACGAGACGAGGAGGGTGCGCCTCGGGCGCGTTCCTGTCCGATTTGCGGCAAGCCCACGGTCGAAGCCGTGCGGCCATTTTGCTCGAAACGCTGCGCCGACATTGATCTCCATCGCTGGCTTGGCGGTGTCTATGTCATCTCGGGTGATCCTGCGGAGGATGACGATGCTTCACCTTCCGATTCAATCGATGAGTAAACTTTTTATCTGATCCATGGGGAGAACTGATTTTACGCTTGAAAATCGGGCCGTTTATTCTGCATGACGATATATAAATGCGTTCGCGGCTGACATATTAGGGTGAAATGTTAGGATTATTCGGTATTTGGTCACCTGCTTCCTCTTCTATCGTGTCGGCGCCCGGCAATGTTTTTTGTCATTTCCAAAATCTTCTGGTTCGTCGTGGAACCGGCTACATTCCTCGTGTTGCTCGGCCTTTTGGCCGTCATCCTGATTTTTTCTGGTTTCGCGCGGACAGGACGCAGGCTGCTCATCGGATTGACGCTGGTCTTCGCGTTTCTTGTACTGACGCCCGTCGCCGTCCTGTTCATCCGGCCTCTGGAGGAGCGTTTTCCGCGCCCGCCGGCCGATATGCCGCCCCCGGCCGGAATCATCGTGCTCGGCGGCGGGCTAAATGGGCTGCTCTCGCAAGCTCGTGATGAGCCAATTCTGGTGGGCGGGGGTTCGCGGCTAACGACCGGCGTCGAATTGGCACGCCGCTATCCTCAGGCGCCACTC
>DASQCU010000284.1:0-5667 GCA_035634575.1 Beijerinckia sp. | reverse complement strand
GGCGTCCTCTATGCGGATATCGGTTGGGAGGGGCCGCGCGTGGCGATCCTGCAAGAGATCGAGAGCGGGGCCTTTTTCCAGAAGGTTCAATCGGGTCTCATTGTCGATCTCTACAATCAAAAAGAGATATGGCCGCTCTTTGGCTACGAAGGCGAAAGCGCCTCGAAGGGCGGGTATATCAATCGCGGCTTCAACGATCTGGCCTGGCTGTGATCGGACCAACAAGCGGGAGGACGCATCATGGCAAAATTCGATCTCAATGACGACTCGGTCGTCGTGATCATCGGTTCGGGTGCAGGCGGTGGAACATTAGGCACGGAACTCGCCTTGAAGGGTGTGAAGGTTGTGATCCTTGAGGCAGGACCGCGCTATGAAATCGAGGATTTCATCAACGACGAGTGGGCCTCGTTCACGCAGCTCTCGTGGAAAGATATGCGTACAACATCCGGGTCGTGGCGCATCCACAAGGATTTCCCCAACTTGCCCGCATGGATCGTGAAGGCGGTTGGCGGAACGACTGTGCATTGGGCTGGTGCTTCGCTACGGATTCAGGAACATGAGTTCCAAGCGCGAACCCATTATGGCGAGGTCGGAGGGGCGAACCTGCTCGATTGGCCGATCACATTGAAAGAGCTTGAACCTTATTACGAGAAGGCCGAGTCCAAGATGGGCGTTACCCGGACGAACGGCATTCCCGGACTCCCCGGCAATAATAACTTCAAGATCCTGGAAGCGGGCGCAAAAAAGCTTGGCTATCAAGAAGTGCATACGGGGCGTATGGCGATCAATTCGCAGCCGCGCGACGGACGTGGCAGCTGCCAGCAGATCGGCTTCTGTTTCCAAGGCTGCAAGTCCGGTGCGAAATGGTCGACCCTCTATGCCGAGATTCCAAAAGGCGAGGCCACCGGCAAGCTCGAAGTGAGGCCCGATGCCCAGGCGATAAAGATCGAGCACGACGCAGCAGGAAAGGTCACGGGCGTCGTCTATGCGAATAGCAAGGGCGATTTGCAGCGGCAAAAGGCGCGCATCGTCTGCGTCGCCGGCAATTCGATCGAGAGCCCGCGGCTTCTTCTCAATTCCGCGTCGAATCTGTTTCCCAATGGCCTGGCCAATTCGTCGGGTCAGGTCGGCCGCAATTACATGCGGCATACAACAGGAGCTGTCTTCGCCGTGTTCGAGCAGCCCGTCCATATGTATCGCGGTACGACAATGGCCGGCATTGTTCGCGACGAAAGCGGATACAAGCCGGGGCGCGGTTTCGCGGGCGGCTATGAGCTTGAGACGATCTCGGTCGGCTTGGCCTTCATGGCGGCTTTCCTCAATCCGGGCGGCTGGGGCAGGGGCATAACCTCTGCGCTCGACTCCTATCAGAACATGGCCGGGCTCTGGATCGTCGGTGAGGACATGCCGCAGGAGACGAACCGGATCACGCTCGATAGCACGGTCAAGGACAAGTTCGGCATGCCGGTCGCCAGCGTGCATTTTGACGATCATGCGAATGATATAGCCATGCGCAATCATGCCTACGGCCGGGCAACGGCGATCTATGAGGCGGCTGGCGCTACACGTGTCTTCCCGCAGACACCCTATCCGTCCACGCATAATCTCGGCACAAACCGTATGTCCGAGAAGCCGCGCGATGGTGTCGTGAACAAATATGGCCAGACGCACGACATCAAAAACCTTTTCGTGTCGGACGGCTCTCAGTTCACGACTGGCGCAGGCGAAAATCCGACGCTGACGATTGTGGCGCTGGCCATCAGGCAGGCCGATTACATCGCCAAGGAAATGGCAAAAAACACGATTTGACCGCACATGAAGCAGGCTCGGGTTTGACCGAGCCTGCCTCTATTCTTGCTCCACGACTTTGGGAGGGAGCCCTGCCTGCCGATATTCATCAATTCTTGTGCCTGTCGGATAATTTTGGCGTGCTCATTCATGATTTAGAGACAGGCGCGACAGCCACGATTGATGCGCCCGACGCCGGGCCTATTCTTGCGGCCCTCGAAGCAAAGGGTTGGGAACTCACGGATATCCTCCTCACCCATCATCACGCCGATCATGTCCAAGGCGTGCCCGGTCTCAAGTCCAGGTTTCCGCAAGCGCATGTGGTTGGGCCTGCCAAGGAGGCGGCTAAAATAGGCTTCCTCGATCATGAGGTTACAGAAGGCGATAGCGTCGAAGTTGGGGCTCTAGCAGCGACTGTCATCGAAGTTCCAGGCCACACATCCGGCCATGTCGTCTATTGGTTCAAACAGGAAGACGTGTTGTTTGCCGGCGACACTCTATTTGCGATGGGTTGCGGGCGTGGCTTCGAGGAACCGGCGAGCGTGTTGTTTGATTCGGTGATGAAACTTGCCGCGCTTCCGGGTGAGACGCAGGTTTATTGCGGGCATGAATATACGCTTGGAAATGCCCGCTTCGCGCGTGCTGTGGATCCCGATAACGCGATCTTGCAAAAACGCGCCGAAGCCGTCGCCCGTTTGCGCGAAGCCGGTGAATTCACGCTCCCAACCACAATCGCGATGGAACGGGCGACGAATCCTTTTCTTCGCAGTAACGAGCCTGCCATTAAAGCCCGCCTCGATATGCCCGAGGCCGAACCTGTCGCGGTTTTTGCTGAGCTGCGGGAGCGAAAAAATCGATTTTAGCAATCGCGCTGAACGGCAATATCGTGAGGCAAATGGCGCCCTCCGAACAATGCGATATCATTTGATCGGGACGGCATGTGATTGTTTGATCTGTCCCAACGCAAAGCTAGACTCGATCGAAGCAACGCCATCGAGCCGCGTCAGCTTGTCCTTTAGAAAGCGTTCGTAGGATTCGAGATCGCTGACGATGACGCGTAGAAGGTAATCACGCTGGCCCGTCATGAGATAGCATTCGGCGACTTCGGACCAGCGCGAAACCGCCTGCGAGAATCGGTCAAGTTCCTCTTCTCGTTGACGTTCGAGTTTGACCGAGACGAATACGCTGATGGGCAATCCGACTTTTGTTTGATCCACGATCGCGACATAGCCCTTTATGATCCCTTCGTCTTCGAGCATCCGCACGCGTCTGGCGCAAGGCGTGGCGGACAGACCGACCGTGTCGGCGAGTTCCTGAATGGTCATACGTCCATCGGCTTGAAGGGCCGCAAGGATCTTGCGATCAATTGCATCGAGAGCCCGGTTTGACATTATCTTTCAAGCCCGCGGCTGAATGAGGTGGAAGTCTCTAAAAGTTGCCCGTCATGGACGCATCTTTAGCTACTACTGCTATCTGCTTCCGGTCAATGTTTCATCACCTCGAAGCCTGTTTCCTGTGTGCACTCTTTTCGTTTCGACAAAACGGCTGAGCGTCGCGAAGGATGAGGACAAAGGCTTGTGCGGAGGCAGGTTTCACTCAGACGCGGTGGCGAAGATGCAGCTTCAATATTTATCCGATCTCGAATGCAAAATTCTCTGGCTCTCGACCTGGACCATTCACAGTGCCAACCACCTCCGGCCACATGATGACGGATTGAAGGTTGGCGGGCACCAGGCTTCGTCGGCTTCGCTCGCGACCATCATGACAGTCCTTTATTTCGCGATCCTACGCCCGGAGGATCGGGTTGCAGTCAAGCCTCATGCGAGCCCGGTTTTCCACGCAATTCAATATTTGTTCGGCCATCAGACACGCGAAAGGCTCGAGAACTTTCGCGGCTACAAGGGTGCGCAATCCTATCCGTCGCGGACCAAGGATGTCGATGACGTTGATTTTTCCACCGGCTCGGTGGGGTTGGGCGTGGCGCAAACGCTCTTCTCCTCTCTGGCGCAGGATTACGTCAAGGCCAGGGGATGGGCTCCTAACCAGCCGGAAGGACGAATGATTGCCCTGATGGGCGATGCCGAAATGGACGAGGGCAATATTTTCGAGGCTCTTCTTGAGGGCTGGAAGCACGGGTTACGCAACACCTGGTGGATTGTCGACTATAATCGTCAAAGCCTTGACGCTGTCGTTCGTGAGGGCCTTTGGGAACGTTTCGAGGCGATGTTCCGCAATTTCGGTTGGGATGTTGTGATCCTCAAATATGGCTCGCTTCTCGAACAGGCCTTCGGGGAACCAGGCGGCAGTGCGCTGCGGGAATGGATCGAACATTGTCCGAACCAACTGTACTCCGCACTCACCTTCCAGGGTGGAGCTGCGTGGCGTTCAAGGCTGATGGAAGATATCGGCGATCAGGGGCCCGTCTCGCGTCTTATCGAAAGCCGTTCCGACGATGAGCTCGCGCGCTTGATGACGAACCTCGGCGGTCATGACCTGCCAATTTTGCTCAATGCGTTCACTGCTGCTCAAGCCCATGACAGGCCAGTTTGTTTCATCGCCTATACGATCAAGGGATATGGTCTGCCGCTTGCCGGCCACAAGGACAATCACGCGGGCCTTCTGACGCCAGCGCAGATCGACGGGCTAAGGACCAGCATGAAGGTTCGCCCCGGCTATGAATGGGAGCCTTTTGAGGGTTCGTGCAATCGCGCTGAAGAGCTCGCGGCCTTCATCCGGTCGGCACCTTTCATAGCAAAGGGACGGCGGCGCTATCAGGCAGCGCCGATCGATGTGCCGCCCGTGCTCGCCGTATCGATTCAAGCGTCGATGTCGACCCAGCAAGGCTTTGGTCTCATCATGAATGAAATCAGCCGCGACAACACCGAATTCGCGAAAAGAATCGTGACCGCTTCACCAGATGTTACAGTCTCGACCAATCTGGGCGCGTGGGTCAATCGGCGGGGGCTATTCGCACGCGAGACGCGAGGGGATATTTTCAAGCGCGAACGGATCGCCTCGACATTCGCGTGGGAGTTTTCACCCGAAGGTCAGCACCTCGAACTCGGCATTGCTGAGATGAATTTGTTCCTCGCGCTGTCCGCTTTCGGTCTGTCCCATTCCATCTTCGGCGAGCGGCTGCTTCCGATCGGAACTCTTTACGATCCCTTCATTGAACGTGGCCTCGATGCCCTGAATTATGCCTGCTATCAGGACGCTCGCTTCATTCTAATTGCGACTCCTTCCGGTATCACTCTTGCGCCCGAAGGAGGTGCGCATCAGTCGATTGCAACGCCTCTGATCGGGATGGCGCAGGACGGTCTGGCCTCGTTCGAGCCGGCCTTCGTCGATGAACTTGCTGTCATCATGCGCTGGGCCTTCGAATATATTCAGCGAAGCGGCGAAGGCGAAGCCAGTGAAAAGACCTGGCTGCGCGATGAGGTTGGTGGCTCGGTCTATCTTCGGCTCTCGACCCGCGCCCTGGAACAGCCCCGGCGCGAGATGATGCCGGATCTGGCCGCGGATATAATTGCTGGCGCCTATTGGATGCGAAAGCCGGGTCCCAATGCTCAAGTGATCGTCGCCTACACGGGGGCCATTGCACCGGAAGCCATCGAAGCGGTTGGATTGATGGGAGAAGATCGGCGCGACATAGGGCTCCTTGCGATTACCTCCATTGATCGCTTGAACGCAGGCTGGACGGCCGCGCAGCGCGCGCGGGAGCGAGGTGTTGTTCATGCACGCAGCCACATTGAGCGGCTGCTTGCGGAGGCGCCTGTGCATTGTGGCATCGTCACTGTGCTCGATGGTCATCCGCCAGCGCTCGCATGGATCGGCGCGGTCATGGGCCACAGAACACGTGCCCTGGGAGTGGAGCATTTC
>DASQCU010000283.1:0-3880 GCA_035634575.1 Beijerinckia sp. | reverse complement strand
GGCAACGCCCGTTCCTGGGAACGGCGGTATAGAAAGGATGATTTCCAATGTCCGATCTTGTCGTCATTGTCTATCCATCCGAAGAAAAGGCCGAAGAGGTGCGAAAGCTCCTGTTCGAATTGCAAAAGGAATATCTGATCAAACTTGGCGATGCGGTCATCGCCACGAAATCCACTGACGGCCAAATCAAGTTGCACCAGGTCGTCAACACAACAGCAGCGGGCGCGCTCTCAGGCAGCTTCTGGGGTTTGGTCATCGGAATGCTCCTCCTCAATCCGATCCTTGGCGCGGCTCTGGGGGCTGCGGGCGGCGCATTGGGCGGCTCGCTCACCGATTTCGGCATCAATGACCAGTTCATGAAGCAGCTTGCCGAAAGCATCCATCCCGGCGATGCCGCCTTGTTCGTGCTCATCGAGAACATGACGACCGACAAAGTCCTCGCGCAGATCAAGGACCATGGCGGCGTCGTGTTGAAGACCTCTCTCGATGAAACGAAGGAACAGGCGCTGCGCAATGCCCTTGCCAGCGCCGCGGCATCGAATGTGACCCCGCCTGCGACTCAGGCGATTGCCAGTTGAGCCACCCGACGTTTGATGCCAAGGGCCGCCTTTTGCGATCCTTGGCATCAAAACCCGATCAGCATGACCCCGCCGAAAATTATGGCCAGCGTCAGATGCGTCCGCTCTAATGTCGTGCCGAATATGTAGTTCGCGCGGAAGGCAGTCTCACCGGCGCGCGACACATGCCTTCACTGATGGCGCTCACCGTGTATGTTCCTCGGCAAATGCGGCCGACGCGCCATAAAGCCCTGGCTGGGGATGGGTGATGAGCCGAACCGGGATGTCGGCCATCTTAGGCGCAAACCGCCCCTTGGCGGTGAAGCGGTTGGCGAAACCTGAGCTCGGCAGGAGATGGGCTATACGCGGGCCAATGCCCCCGGCGATGACCACGCCATTTGCGCCTTGTGCCAAGGCAAGGTCGCCAGCGACCGCACCGAGGCTCAGGCAGAAATGGTCGAGCGCCGCAGCCGCGAGGCTGTCCTTGCCTGCAATCGCAGCTTCCCAAAGGGCTTTGTCTTCGATGGGATCGATCGATCGTCCTTCCACCGATGCGAGGGCTTCGTAGATATTAAAGAGGCCTGGGCCGGAGATGAGCCGCTCCACCGATACGCGCGGATAGCGAAGACGCATGCGCCGCAGGATTGCATCTTCGAGATCATCGAGCGGCGCGAAATCGATATGGCCGCCTTCGCATTCAATGACATGATAGCGGCCGTGGCGGCGCAGGATATGCGCGACGCCGAGTCCCGTGCCAGGGCCGACGATGGTGATGACGCCATTCTCCGGCAAGGGGCGATCGGGTCCGGCAATATGGGCGAGCTGATCCTCGCCGACCTGCGCGACAGCATGGCCGATAGCGCCGAAATCATTGACAAGCGTCCAGGCATCGACGTTGAGCTTTTCCGGGATCAGCGCGGGGCGGATGATCCAGGGATTATTGGTGAGCTTCAGGACCTCGCCATCGATGGGACAGGCCAGGGCGATGGCTGCCGCACGCGGGAGTTGAAAGCCCAATGTGTCCGCGAAAGCCTGCCAGGCAAGCTGGAAACTGGCATGTTCGGCCGCCTTCAGCGTGACCGCATTGCCTAAGGCAGTCACCCGCCCGCCCACAACCTCGGCCAGGGCGAAGCGCGCATGAGTGCCCCCGATATCGACCGCCACGATCTCCAATTTTCATCCTCCCCTTGGCGATCCTTTGCGCCCGTCGCCGCGAAGATGGCCGGTCCACAAAAACAGTGCGATGACCAGATCGGCTCAATCGAAGCCTTATTCAGCCGGGAGCTGCCTTCCATTTTATCGAACAGCCCATCGATGGATTTTGATCCGCCAGGGCGGAGCCCGTCGCTGCAATATGACGCATGGCCTCGACGAGTTCGCGGCGTGCCCCTTGAGGAGGCGGGGCCGTGCGGCCTTCATCGAGGCGGCCACGGTATTTGAGCTTGCGGTCAAAGTCATAGCCGAAGAAGTCCGGCGTACAGAGCGCATCATAGGCGCGCGCCACCGATTGTGTTTCATCGTGAAGATAGGGAAACGGGAAATCATGCGACTCGGCAAACCGCTTCATATTGGCGAAGGAGTCTTCGGGATAGGTTGTTGCGTCGTTTGAACAGATTGCCGCAATGCCAAAGCCTTCCGCCTGAAGCACACTTGCATCCGCGACAAGCCTGTCGATCATGGCTTTGACGTAAGGGCAATGGTTGCAGATGAAGACAATCACGGTGCCTTTTTTGCCCACTACATCGCCCAGCGTGTAGATGCGGCCATCCGTGGCGGGAAGACGAAAGTCGACGGCCAGTGTGTCCAGGGTGACCGGGGTAGCAGTTGTGGCCATGGTCGTACCTCCGCAGTGACATCAAACATATATGGTCTGCGCGAAGAGAGTCACGAAAGGGGCAGCTCAATCGCCGCATTGTGGAGCGTCGCTGCGGCTTACGATGCCAAACTTAAACTTCGCATTCGGATTTTGTATTTTGATGTTTTGTCGCGAACACATCATGGGGCTCCACTTCCGTCGCTTTCGGAAATGCGACCGGCGCAAAAAGCCGCAGGAACCTGTTAGCCGCAGATGGCTGCAATCGAGCGTAGAACCAAAGCTTTTCAGTGCGCGTTCCCAAACGGGACTTGAACGCGTCGGAGGTCTGGCCCAGATGCAATGAGGCCGCGCCGGCGCGAAATGCCTGATCCATATCTCGATAGGACAGGTTGAAATATAAATCGCCTTCGCTGTTGAGCGCGTAGTCTAACCCGCAATACATATTGTAATGAGTATCGCCACGCGTTATGGCAAAGGTGAAGGCGCAGATATGCCCCGCGCGGCGGATCATCGTCAGCGACACTTCATCCCCCAGCGCGATGGCCATCTCGCGAAAGAAGGCCGCAGGCATCAACTCCAATTTCTGCTCGGCCTTCTCCGCTTTATAGAGCTGATGCGCGCGGTCATCAAAATGCTCTGTCAGGAACATGGCCCCGCGCCCGTGCAGCGCCTCAAACCCCTCCGCTGCAAGTTTCTTTTGTGAACGCTGCACTTGCGCGCGGTAGCGGCTTTTCAGCGCATCGCAATACTTGGCGAAGCTCGCGAAGGAAACATCGAGCAGGTGCATCGGCGGGATGGGACCACGGACATAACCTCGGCGCAAAAGCACGTCTGTCAGAGGAGACGCGTCATCCAACTCTTTAAATACGGTCAAATATGCGCCAAGTTTACGTGCAAGGCCCTGCATGACGCGGTCAGTCTCGGCGACAACCTCTTCCGGCGAAATCCCCTCCTTCACACGCAGGTGCGACGCGCCGGAAGGAACCGGCAACCCGCAGAACAACACAGGCATTCGTCCGAGCTGCGGGAAAACCTGCCGGAGCCGCTCTCGCCAGCGAATGACAAGATCATTCTTCGAATCGATCAGCTCTGTCTGAAACAAGCATAGGGCCGCACACCCGATGGCTGTGCCTTGCGCGTCATATACAATGACTCCCCAGCAACGGCATTGGTCAGCCAGCGTGCGCTGAAACACGTCGAGAACACGGGCGTCCATCGCAAGATCGTCTTGGCGGCATATCTCGTTCCAGGCCGCCGGGACATCGCTGAACGATTCAAAAAGCTCGGAATGAACGGCACTCGGAATAGACTCCGTGCCAGCGCGGTCATCTGCAAGAAGCTCCGGCTGGCCGGGATATGTATGTGCTTTCGCAAAACCCATGTTCCAGAAGTCACATCAACGGTTGATACCAACGGTCGCCCTTAGCGACCTTAGTATACCCTGAATTCGAAGCAATTCAGGGTTCTTTTCCAGCAAATCGCTTAGTGTCCGTCCGGGAAGTAGTTG
>DASQCU010000282.1:0-5471 GCA_035634575.1 Beijerinckia sp. | reverse complement strand
GACCATTCCTTTATTGACGCCCGCCGAGCGCTTCAGATTTCTCAAACAGCGATCGCGCAATCGGATAGTGACTACGGACGCGGCTGGGTCGCCGTCGTTGCCGCTATCGTAGAGCTTTATCAGGGCGATCCGAGCGAGGCTGAACGACATCTTCTTGGAGTTGAAGAGAGATTACGTAGGGGGCTTGGCGACGAAGCCAACATAGTCTCGATCATCACGCTCGTTCGTGCACGTATTTCCGCCGACAGGGGTGATGTCGAAGAGGCCACGCGATGCGTTCGACTCGGAATGGATCGCGGGTGTGCGAATGGCATCCTTGATACGACTTGGCTCTGTATGGAACTCGCAATCGGATTGACCGATCAAGGCGGGGCGCCATTCAAATTGAATGATTTATACTCGATTGCATATGGCTCGCCATCCCGTCTTCGATTCCTCCTGGAGTGTGGGGTGATCCGTCAATGGATTAGAGTGGGACGTGTGGAAGACGCGTTGGATCTGGCTGAAAGGCTCGGCATTTGGATGAAGCGGGGGGCTTTCCATATCGCTAGCGATTTAACTCTTGCCATGGAACGTTCTGCCGCAGTTTTCGCGGGAATTGATCTGATGATCGCGACCGGCAATTTCAAGGAGGCCGCAGTCCTCATCGACCAAGAAATGGGGCGCGCGATAGCGACGGGGCGCCGGCGTGACCAAATTGATCTGCATCTTATGACCGCTGCAATCCAGTTTCGCTCCGACAACCGTCATGCGGCTATTCATTCGTTCGTCCGCGCCATCAACTTGGCGGTGAGGCGTCATCTTATGCGGCCTTTCATCGAACAGAAAAACGCCGTGAAAAGCATCCTCCAATCTTGCCGGGTGAAAGAATTTGGATTGACCCAGATCGGGGACATTGCTTTTTTAGATGAAATCATAAAAGTTTGCGGTGTGAGCGCGCCTGCGACAGAACTCGATCCTCAGGCGCACGGTCACTTGGATCCTCTCACGCCGAGGGAGCTTGAGCTGCTTTTGCTCCTTGAGTCAGGACTCGACAATAGCCAGATTGCGGCTCGTCTCTCTCTTTCGGTGCCAACCGTGAAATGGCATCTTTATAATATATATTCAAAATTGGAGGTAAAAAGCCGCTCTGGCGCTATCGCGAAGGCGCGATCGCTGCATTTTCTCCCGCGTTGACTCTTTGTTCGATCTGCTCCTAGATCGAGCTTTCTACTTCTGAGGAACGCGATCGCATAATTAGAGTGGTCGGCAGACAAGAGCGTGGGACCGAAAGGTTGGCACTGGCTCTTGGGAAATCCGGTGCGTTAAAACTTCGCTACTCAGCGTCTGACGCCGCCATCCCCGCGTGCTCTGAAAACATCAAGCCACACTGGGCTCATTCATTCCCCGAAGTTTTTGCGCTCAATTTCTTCTGACTGTCGATGAAACGCTCACGCGTTACCAGATAGAATGGAAATGCCATCGAAACACCAATGTAGGAGAGCGCTACAAAGAACCAGCCCCATTTTATCCCCATGCCTATACGGCGCGTGTCGAACACCACCCAAACCATGAAGACAACCCAGGCTATGGCCATATCCAGGCTTAAAAATGCAGCGGACCCGCCTGCGTTGATTGCATCGGCGAAAAACTGGATGGGATTTAGAATGTTGCCCCCATTGCGCATCCATTCAAATGCATGCGGCCAAGTGACGAGGAGTGCTATGACACCTATGATAATAAAGAATGCATGTCTCACGTTTGTCGACACTGTACCGCCACCCGCTGAATCGGCTTTCTGAAGGGGGCTCGATCCATTGGCAAAACCGAGGCCCTAGACGTCATATCATACACGGAATTGTGAACCCCAGCCAAAAGTTTGGGTTTCCCGCCGACGTTGCCCTCTCATCGGAAATGAATCGATTTCGACTTGGAATTTTCACTTATCGTTCGGTCCGATCAATCGCTTATGTGGCGGCGATTGATCGGAGTATCACCGCCTGTTCTTTCGGAAACGGCGGCATATCATTGAGATGTTGCCAAACCTGCTGCTCGCATGGCGAAAGTGATTTCGTCCAAGATCGCTGGATCGTCGATGGTTGATGGGATCTCGATCTTTTGACCTTCGGCAATGGCGCGCATTGACTTGCGTAAAATTTTGCCGGATCGGGTTTTCGGCAGGCGGCCCACAATGATCAAATTTTTGAAGCACGCCACAGCGCCGATCCGGTTGCGTACAAGGTCAATGATTTCAGCTTCGATTTGGCGATGTTCCAAGGTGCAGTTGGCCTTCAATACGACAAGCCCCACCGGGATTTGGCCGCGCAATTCATCAGCAATGCCAATCACCGCACATTCAGCTACGGCGGGATGTTCGGCCACGACCTCTTCCATTCCTCCAGTTGAGAGGCGATGAGCGGCAACGTTAATGACGTCATCGGTCCGCGCCATTACGAAAATATAGCCGTCTTCATCGATCAAGCCGGCATCGCCAGTCTGATAATAGCCGGGAAACTCACGCAGGTAGGAATCAACAAAGCGGTCATCGGCCTGCCACAAAGTTGGCAGAGAACCAGGCGGCAAAGGCAATTTGATTGCGAGATTGCCGATCTCGCCGGCCGCAACTTTGTTTTGCTCAAGATCGAGAGCCTCGACACGCCAGCCTGGCACCGCGTGGCCAACTGAACCGGGTTTGACCGGAACCTGGCCGATGCCGAGGCAATTGGCGGCGATCGGCCAACCGGTTTCGGTTTGCCACCAATGATCAATCACGGGGACCTTCAATTGTGCTTCCGCCCAGGCAAGTGTTGAAGGATCGCAACGTTCTCCGGCAAGAAACAAGTTACGAAATCCTCCAAGCGGAGCGCTCGCGATGAATGTCCCCTCCGGGTCATGCTGGCGTATGGCGCGCAAGGCGGTCGGGGCGGTGAGCAGGACTTTTACGCCATGCTGGCGGATCACGCGCCAGAAGGCACCGGCATCGGGGGTGCCTACCGGTTTGCCTTCGTAAAGAAGGCTTGTGGCACCTTGCAAAAGAGGCGCATAGACGGAGTAGGAATGCCCGACTGCCCAGCCAATGTCGGAGGCCGCCCAAAAGACTTCGCCGGGGGAGACATTGTAAATATTGCTCATGCTCCAATGCAAAGCAACCGCGTAGCCACCGTGGTCGTGTACAACACCCTTTGGTGTGCCCGTGGTGCCGGAGGTGTAGAGAATATAGAGCGGGGCGGTTGCCGAGGTCGTCGCACATGGGACGGCCTCGCTGCTGGAAAGCGCTTCCTGCCAATCGAGGTCAAGGCCTGGAGTCAAACTTGCTTCCAGCATCGGCCGTTGGAGAATGACACAATGTTGCGGAGGCGCCACTGAGATTTCAAGCGCGGCATCGAGCAGAGGCTTGTAGGGGATGAGCTTGCTGCCTTCAATGCCGCAGGATGCCGAGACAATGACTTTGGGTTTGGCATCGTCAATACGTTTGACGAGCTCGTTGGCGGCGAAACCGCCAAATACGACCGAATGCACCGCGCCAATTCGTGCGCAGGCGAGCATGGCGATCACCGCTTCTGGCACCATTGGCATGTAGATGATGACGCGGTCACCCTCGGTCACGCCTAACTGGGTCAAGACACCGCCAAAACGGGCAACGGCTTCAGTCAACTCGCCATAAGAAATGCTGCGCTCTGTGCCGGTAACGGGACTGTCGTAGATCAGGGCCGTACGCTCGCCATCGCCTGCCGCGACATGGCGATCCAACGCATTGTAGCAAATATTCAATTGTCCGCCTGTAAACCAGCGATAAAATGGCGCCTTGCTGCTGTCCAGCACGTGTTCGAAGGGCTTTTGCCATTCAAGCCGCGCAGCCGCTGCACCCCAAAATATTTCCGGCTCCTCAATGGAAGAGCGATAGATGGAATGAAGTGGGTTCTCTTTGAGATCATCCCTGGTCATTCAATTTCCTCGCGGGCGGTTTTGTTTCTGCCATCTTAATTTTCATGCCGACAGCCTTGTCAGAGGGACCCCTTTGACCTCAAAAAAATGTTATCCGATGGCTCCAGTTGATGCTTGAATTTGCGGTAAATTACGTTGCATTGGAAAGCGTTTGTAGGAAGCCATTATCGGCTTGGACATATCGCATTGAAAGCATGTCATGGGTGGATAATCGTGCAGGAAGGCGAGGCCTCGATGTTCGTGCAGGCATTGGCATGCCGGATCTGAACATGCTGTAGCTTAGCTGTTGTGCTTTCTCAAGTGTCCATATTGTTATCAAGCGGGCTTTATTGTTATAAGAAATAGATGTCGCGTATATATGATATGGCACGTACCGAATACGGTATTTGACAGCGCGAGACAAGAAAAAATGTGTTTACTAGCGAGAGGGATGTTATGCTGACCGGCGCCGCCAATTTCCGGGACCTCGGAGGAATTTTGACGGTGGATGGCCGCCGCATACGCTCCGGTATGATTTATCGGTCCAACAGCTTCTCGCGACTTACCGAAGAAGATATAGCGGTCGTTGAGCGCCTCGGCCTGAAGACGATCATAGACCTGCGGACCTACGCGGAGCGCTCTCGCAGTCCGTCCCGGTGGATAAACGATCTTGTGAACGTAGTGTCTTCAGGAAAACTCGATACCGAGATGATGCTTGCCCCTATTTTCGAGGCTGGCGATGGTGATGAAGTGGAGTGGCGCCGGCGCTTTTCTGAATTTTTTGCCCAGATACCCGATCTATATGCGGATGAGTTTGCGGCTATGTTTGGTGCTCTTGCCGAAGGCAAGACGCCGCTGCTCGTCAATTGTTCTGCAGGGAAAGACCGCACAGGTGTGGCGGCTTTGCTTATTCTTTTGGCGGTCGGGGTCGATCGCGAGGTTGCAATTGCCGATTACCTCCTGAGCGAGGAGCGATTGCAGAACGACCCTGCGTTTGTAGAAATGTTGTCGGCAACTGTGCACGATGGCTTCAGCCGCCTGCCGCCTTATGCCCGAGCTGTCATGCTTGGAACGCATCGGCAACATGCCGATGCGGTAATAGGGACTATTGGTGCCAATTATGGTTCAGTCGAAGGCTATCTGATCCGTCGGCTTGGCTTTTCATCAGAAGCTCTGCTGTTGATGCGCGAACGGCTAACGGAGGCTGTGAGCTAAAGAAAGATGGCTTCTCCTTGAATTGTCATTTTTCTGTAAGGCTTTGTTTTGGCGCGTGTCGTGACGCAAAATCGGGGCCCGTATTTGCTGGAAATGCTCTATGGGTTGTCGCCATAGGGCCTCGTTGGCGGCGAATAGAGCGTTGGGGATCTTAGCCGCAACGCCCTAAAGCCCGTCTCGCACGCGGCGAGCATCCTCGTCTATTCCTGGGCATATGAATTGAAATCTCATTATTGCAATTGACAAACCGTATATACGTATTGTAAGTGATGAGCGATAGGATAAGAGAGAGGCTCGGAGGCGCGAACAAGATGAGTATGGCGCTGTTTTGGCGGTGCTTGCGGCTCTGCGCC
>DASQCU010000281.1:0-1537 GCA_035634575.1 Beijerinckia sp. | reverse complement strand
CGCCCTTTCTTCAAGGGTCACGAGGTAGTCCGCGATCTTTTCGGGGCTGTTATCGAAGATCATTCCAATCGTGCCGTAGACGTCGATATGCAACGCCGGCCTATAGCTGTCGATGCTTTCCAATGTTTGAATTCGCCGGACCAGCCAGGTTACGTATTCCTGGAGCTTACCGCCGGTCTCGCCTAGCTTTAGTGGGACGCTATTGATCAGGCCATGCGGCAGCGCATCGACGCGCTTCATCACCATTTTATCAACGGCGCCATAACGATCATCGCCACTCTGACCGAACAGCTTGAGCGGTGATAGGTCGATGGGGAGATTATACTCATCGCAAACGACTTCCACTTTGAGCCGTCCCGACGCCTTCGCCGCCGCATCCAGCAAGGCTTGAGACAATCCGTAGCGGATGGCCGTGTGGAGCTGACCTCCATCGCATTCGAGAGAGTCAAAAAAACGCGCGTTATCGGTGAACTTGCTTACATCGAGGCCGAGCAAAAGCGGACGCAGAATATCTTTCATCTGCGGGATATAACGAGCCGCGGAGAACAGAGGGTCTCTGCCACCGGCCCCGGAATACTGTACGGCGGCGCAATCACCTTCCGCCCATTGGCCGTTTTCAAGCTGCAAAAGTACCGAAATGCACTCGCCCGGTTGACGGATCGTTTCGAAGCCGTGCGTAAGGGGGGCGCCGGCATAGGTGAACCCATCCTCGACCGCTCCGCTTTTGATAGCTGCTTGATCGTCGAAAAAAAACGATGAGAAGCCTGGAATGAATTGTATATTGGCAATTCTCATGTGGCGGTTCCAAGATTGAGTGCTGGCTAACCGGATCGCTTGAGAGCGCGATGATTTCGGCGAGATGAGGTAGAGGGATTTGAGTTGTTTCTCGCGATTTCGTCTAAGCGCGTCGGCCGATCAAATTGCTCGAAGAGATCGCTCTAACATCGTCCACAACCATTTCGAATGACGCATCCCTGCCTTCCACGGCTGCGCGTTCGGCAATTCTCTCGCGATGAAATGCCTGGATATCTTCGGGGAGGGGGATACTGCCATGATCGAAGACGCGGATCGCGCCGTGATTGTCGCGCACCGGCGTCATGCGTCCTGCATTTATTTTGGCCGGCGCGAAAGGGACATCCATCACACCCGATTCAAAGGCGAGCACTGCGCCGCGCGCGATATCTCCGCCGCCAAGAAAAATGACCTTCTGCATAACGGCATGGACTTCGCGTTCGATGATATCGACTTCTTGATCGATCTCGCTTGTATCGAGCGGCTTCTGATCGCCGATCATATTGATCATCTGTCGTGTGGCCTGAAGCCCAGCGCGGTTCGCTTCCATGGTCGGAACACCGCTTGCCTCGTGGGGGGTCTTCACGATGATCTTGGTTGCGCCTGCAAATTTGGCAGCAGCGGCGCCCAACGCGATGACGGAATAGGCTTGCGCTTCGTTTTCCGGAAAGCCGCCCATCCATTGGTGGAAGACCGTGGAGAGCACATAGTCGTCGTGGCCGAATCCGGCGAAGTAATGATGCGC
>DASQCU010000280.1:0-3957 GCA_035634575.1 Beijerinckia sp. | reverse complement strand
TCCTTGCCCGGAATGGAAAGCACGAGACGGCACCCGTCATAAAGCTCGAGCCTGCGGCCATCGACGAGCCGCTCCGCCTCAAGTGTTGCTTCTTGGTCGCTCGTGCATGTCTTCAGGGCCTTGGACTTCTTGATCCGCCCTTGATCATCCATGAAGAAAACGCGGTAGGAGGGCCCTTCGGTGGGACAATCCGACATTCTGAGCACTCCTGACTGGCTCGCATCCCAGCCCTGGCCTCGACAAGCATCGGAAGTCCTGCCGGCGAAGAGCATTTCCAACAATAGCGCGGGCGCGTGCTTCAGTCCATCTTTAGCGGGACGGTTGATCGCGCCCGCACGATCGGCCAAGATAGGTCAACCTGAAACACCACAGACTATATGGAATTTACCAGATGGAATTGCGCAAGCTGGGCCGGACCGATCTTTCCGTTTCGGCAATCTGCCTCGGAACCATGACCTGGGGGCAGCAGAATACCGAAGCCGAAGGCCATGCCCAGATGGATTACGCGCTGGAGCAAGGCATTAATTTCTTCGATACGGCGGAAATGTATTCGATCCCGCCAAAGCCCGAAACCCAGGGCTCGACCGAGCGGATCATCGGCACCTGGTTCAAGGCCCGCAAGAACCGCGACAAGGTGATTCTCGCGACGAAGGTCGTGGGCCGGAGTGAGGCAACCTGGTATCGCGGCGGTGAGCCCTCCCGTCTCGACCGCAAAAACATCGAAATGGCGGTGGAAGGCTCGCTGAAGCGGCTGCAGACCGACTATATCGATCTTTATCAATTGCACTGGCCGGATCGGCCGCTGCAATTATTCGCCGATCAGAGCACGACCTTTCGGCATATTCCCGAACCCCTGGAAAATCCGATTGAAGAGACCGTTGAAATTCTTGGCGATCTCGTGAAGGCCGGCAAGGTGCGTCATATTGGCCTCTCGAACGAGACGGCCTGGGGCACCATGCGCTTCGTGCATGCCGCCGAGACGGGGAGGGGCCCGCGAGTGGTCTCGATCCAGAACGCCTATAATCTTTTGAACCGGACGTTCGAAATCGGCCTTGCGGAAATCGCCGCGCGCGAGGATGTCGGGCTTTTGGCTTATTCACCGCTGGCGCAAGGCTACCTCACCGGCAAATATCAGGGTGGCGCGCGTCCTCCGGGGGCCCGCACGACGCTCTTCGAGCGCGGGCAGCGCTATGAAAAGCCGAACGCGGCGGAGACGATCGATCAATATCTGGCGCTCGCCAAGGAATTTGGCCTCGATCCGGCGCAAATGGCGCTCGCATTCGTGACCTCGCGGCCTTTTGTCACCTCGAATATTATCGGCGCGACGACGCTTGATCAATTGAAGGCGGATATTGCTTCGATCAATGTGACAATCCCGCCGGATCTCGAAAAGCGGATCGACGCCATTCATCAGATCCATAGCAATCCCTGCCCGTGAACCCTGCTTGGCCGCGCGCTGGACTAAAATCCCTGAATCCAAGGATTCAGGGATTAATTCGCGCGCTTGACCGCCCGGAACGCTGTTTCGCTGGCAAATCTGCCGCGCGCTACGCCATCGAGTCTCAGTCCATGGGCCCTGCACCAGGAGGGGAATTCATCCGGGTCGATCAGGGCGCGAACGGCGGCGCTGCCTTCGCTTTCAACGCGCTTTTCGGTCGCCTCTGCCCTGTCCCGCCAATCGTCGAAATTTGGCGGAAAAGTCGCCGCATCCTCCATGATTTCGAGGATATCGGGATAGGTTGCGCGCGTGTACCACGGAATGCCGATTGCAATCGGTTTCGTAGCGGGATCTTGCATCATCGCCATCCAACGCAATTGAGCTAGACCCAATAATGCCAAAGGTAAGCGCAAGGCTCAAGTCTTTCGTCGTGCGAAGGGAGCGAAAGCGAGGCGCTGACCTTTGCTCCTGCGTGAAGGCAACCAGGATTTGCAAAGAGCCCCGCCTTTAGTTTACGCCCTACACCCACAAGACCATGCGGCATAACGGCCCGTGGTGCCCTTCAAGGGTTCGATAGTTCAAAGGTTCGATTGCGATGTCTGAAGTGATGCAAAGGAAAGAGCGGATCAATGCTGCGATCACCAGCCATGACCCTTTTGCCTTCTCCCGCCATCTGATGGGATGGCTGGAGGCGACCGCCTATTTGCGGGTTCTTCCCAACCTGAAGAAACTGGGGCTTGGCCAGGGTCCGATTCCAGCCCTCTCCGGCGCCGATATGCACGAAGAAAGCATTCGCGTGGTGGCCGATGATGCGGTCATGGCCTTTTGCATGAGTGCTGGCCTCGCCCGCGACAAGGCAGCGCTCGACGCTTTGCATGCGCAATTGACGAAGCAGCTCGGCCCGCTTTATCCGGGCTCGTCGGCGGTCGCCCATTGCATCCAGGTGATCGACCCTATCGTGACGCTCGATGATGCGGTCGGGCAGTTCCTGAAAGCTTTGTTCGAAGGCAAGGCCTTCGATACGCGGGACATCTGGAACACGGGCCTGCGCCTCCTGCAACGGCTGCGGTCCTCGAATTTCGTCAATGAGCTTGCCCCGCTCGTTGCCAATTGGCTGCGCGAACAGTGGACAATTGCCATTGAGCAGCAGCGTTTCAATCTTGTGCGTCCGAGCAGCAGCGTGCCGGTCATCGAGGAAGCGCTGCGCGATACGCATAATGATCAGGCGTTCATTGCGGCGATCCTGCTCGCGAGCTCGGGCGCAATCGACCAGGACATTGATCCCGAATATCGCAAACAGCTCGCAGCCATCGCGCAACGCGGCTGAATCCTTCTATCGCGCGCTGAAATGGCGCGCGATCAAATGATCAAGCGAAAACACACCGGGGCCGCGTGCGATGGTGAGGAGAAAACACACCGCCCAGACGCCGTGCGTAGGCCAGGCATCGGGATAGACGAAAATCTCGATCACCGCCGTCATTCCGAGAAGCGGTGTGCTGCACAGGCCTATTGGTGCCGAAACGATGCGCCCGCGAAAATTCGAGAGCGGCACCAATGGTCATTCCTTGTTTCCTTCTCGGGCGGCAGTGGCTTTTAGTCTAGAGAGCGACAGCTTCCTCGATCGTCCCCGCTAACCAGCGATCGCAGTCCTCTTCCGTTGTCAGCAGGACCGGCATCGCCTTGGCATGGATCGGCCGCACATTGGATTCCGTCGTCAGAAATGAAAACAAGATGATGCTGGCGTGAGCTAAAGGTTTGTGATATTCTTGTTCTGTAGATTGTGTACAATACCGCCCCGTGCCAGCTTTTCGGGAGGGTGGGTGAATCTTACCATCATAAAGAGATAAGGACACCGCTGATCACGGCGTTGTTCAGGAAAGATGCTCCACATCAGTTGTATAGGAAACGCTTATGGAAGATGTTCTTTTTGAAAACATTCTGGGCGACGCCACAGCGGTTCTGCGCGATACTCTGAAAAAGGCGTTCGATGGCGGCTTTGCGCAAGGCCGTGAATCCATTCGAAGCGATTTACTCGCATTTCTGGGCCGCAATGAAGGCTATGCTAAGTCAGACTCAGCGCCGATCCTCGCGAGGAAATCTCAGAATAATATCAACGATGAAAAGAAGCCGATTGAAAAGGGTGGAGGCTATACTAAGTCGCATTCAACGCCAATTCTCGCGAGTGTACCTCAGTATAATGATATCGACGATGAAATGAAGCTGATCGAAAGGGGTTATGAATTAACCCGTATACTTACGAGATAAGACCGGCATCGTCCAGCTCGTTAAGGCGTCGTTGAGTAGGAACCCTGTGCACTCGCCAGGCAAGTATTGAATTGCGATTAACAAGGAGGCCCATCGGGGCCATGTTGTCGGAGTCCTTCTATCGCGCGCTGAAAAGGCGCGCGATCAAATGATCGAGTGAAAACACACCGGGGCCGCGTGCGATGGTGAGGAGAAAACACACCGCCCAGACGCCATGTGTAGGCCAGGCGTCGGGATAGACGAAAATCTCGATC
>DASQCU010000279.1:0-3008 GCA_035634575.1 Beijerinckia sp. | reverse complement strand
TAGGTCAAAATGACGGCGCAGAGCTCAGGGGCGTCGGGGTGTTCGAATTTACGGAAATCCTCGGATGGTTCCGCGGAGATTTCAGTCTGCTGTCCTAATGGGTTCATCTTCAGCAAATGATCTTTGGATGAAGTGAAAATTTCGCGCATAATCTGCTCATCTAAAAATAGAAACTTGAAACTAATAGTTGCATATACCCAAAATACGTACTGGTCTGCAAGGCACAAAACCGCGCGCGCCCGCAAGCTGCCTTGATCACCTTTATAAACGCTGAAACAGGCAACAAAAAAATTATGCCGGTGGAATGGCAGAGCGGATTACGCTCGCAATCCGAGGGGAACCCTCATCACCTCGGCGTGAGGATGAATTTTTGCACAAAGGGGCCAACATCCGCGCGTGGCGCGCGCGACGCCCGGCCGCAGTTCAGCTCGATATGCGCCAGGCTGAACATGGACAGGAGCACGACACCGGCCGGGTTCTTCGCAAAAGCGTAATCCAGGAGCAGGTCAGCTGCGATCGTCGGCGGATTATAACCGAGTTGAGAGGCAAGCGATGCCAATTGCCCTCCCTTGGTCGTCAGCAAATGTGCCAGCCGTTCCAAAGCTCCCTTCCCGAACACGCAATGAGTGATAAAAAAAGGCTGGATTTCCGGAGGCAAGGCGGCCCGCAACCCGTCGGCTGCCTGATCGAACATGTTTTCGGGAAATTGTGCCGCGCTGAAAACCGTCGAGGCGCCTGCGCCCGCCAGGATGGCATCCGGTCTGCCGGCGATGGAAACCTGGCGCACATAGCCCTTTTCCACGACCCTACGCAAAACCCGTAAAACCGCTTCGTCAGTGCAATCGCGCGGGCTCGGATCATGCAGGGCCAGCACGTCGACATAGTCGGTCCGCAAGCGCCGTAAACTCTCCACGAGCGAAGCTTCGATCATGTCTGCACGCAGCGGTTCCCGGTTCGGCGCCGTTTCGATCAGCCCAATGCGTTCCCAAACTTCCGGGACGATTCGCGCGGCGAAGCGCGCCAGCGGCCTGATCATGCTCACGATTGGCGGAACGGTCGGCCGGGGGATGCCGACCTTCGTGCATATGGTCGCCCGATCCCGGCGCCCGGCCAAGGCCTTCCCGAGTATGAATTCGGCTTCGCCATAGCCGTAGGGCGGCGCGACATCATACCAGCTTACGCCGCGCTCAAAGGCCGCATCGAGCGCCCGGCGTCCCTGTAATTCGGAAACTTGCGATCCAAGCGAAGCGCAGCAAAAGCCTAAAGCGGAGACTTCACGACCAAGAGCAGGAAAAACAACATTTCTCATGCACGCCTCCGCCCAGCTTACCAGCTCGCGCCCTTAAAATGCGACGCGCCCTTTGTGACCGCCGGCATACCGCCGCTCCGTAACGAACAGGCGGTGTCACTCCAGAAAAATCACTTTCGCATCGAGCGATTTGCCGCAATTGAACGTTCAGGGTCGATATTGCAATAATTCGGCGCGCTCGACGTCTACTCTTGCTATTATACCGCCGTTCCTTCGGGGTAGGCGGTGCAACTTGGGTCAAATCGCCATCCCGTCAGCGATTTACCGGAAACGAACACTGAATCCTGAAGGATTCAGTGTATATAAAGTAATCGGCCCATAGCGACCGAACAAGCCGATGAGGAAGACGAAGCGGAAGGACCCCGGCCAAGGGTTCCAAAAGGGCTTCTCCCCCGCGGCCGGACTCCCGCCGCGCGATCCGATATATAGATTTTCGACATCATGAACTTGACATTATGAGTTAATGATGACTTCCCCGCCCCTCCCGGATTTTGGAAATCCGATAGCTCCCGCTCTCGCCTTACGAAAAATCCTGGAAAAACGCATCGGGTCTTCAATTTAACGCATGGCGGCTTGATTTGTTGCGCTTGATCGATGTTGCCCATGAATAATGCCAAGTGTTGCAAAGCGCCTCTTGGTCCCTCAAAGGGTTGGGAAATTCAAAAGCGGCGAAACCAAGGGTCATTCTCCATGACGCTTGGTTCCTTGGGATATTGGTTTAGGCTAGCTTGTCAAAAACGAAGCGACCGGGCCTTGATGGCGCGGGCGGGATTGCCAGCATAGACCATCCAGGGCTCAAGATCGCGGAATGTGCATCCCCGCGCGGCAAGTACCGCGCCTTCCCCAATCGTTACGCCGGGTCCGACAAAACATTCCGCGGCAACCCAGGCGCGCTGGCCAATCTTGATCGGTCCCGCTACGGTTTGAAAATGAGCATCCTCGATATCATGTCCCGCGCCGCAGAGATGCGCGCCTTGGGAAACGAGGGCGTAATCTTCAAGCGTGATCTTGTCCACGCAATAGACCGTTACATTCGGGCCGATCGTCGCATGTTCGCCGATTTCAAGATTGGCCGCATACCAGATCCGCGCTCCGCCGTAAATGACGGCGGTCGGCGCGACCTTGGCTCCAAAGAACCGGAGGAGCGTACGCCTCCAGCCATGCAGGGGCGGCGGCGTCCAGGCGGCAAGGAGAAGCCACGTGACGTTCCACGCGAGACGCGTCAAGCGATGCTTCAGCGAATAGCTTGCGCCGCCCTCGAGCGGCTGTGACAGTTTGGCATCGAGAAATGTCATGCTTCACTCGCTCGGAAAGCCGCGACGAGCGCCGGTCCCATGGTGCTCATGTCGAATTTCTCGACAAAGCCCCTGCGCGCATTTTGTCCCATGCCTTTCTTTTCCTGTGGTGAGAGATCGCTGAAAAGCTCAAGAAGCTCGGTGACGCCGCTTAGATCATCGGTGGAGATAAGGCCGCCGCCGCATCCTTGAACCTCGCGCCAGGTATTGACTTTGGTGGTCGTGAGCACCGGCCGGCCGCAGGCCATGGCCTCGGCAACCACTATACCAAAGTTTTCCTGATGCGAGGGAAGAACGAAAGCTTCGCAAGCCCGATAAGCGCCCCATTTCGCATCCCCGGAGACCATTCCTGGCCAATGGATCCGATGAGCAACACCGAGCTTCGACGCGACCTCCTTCAATTT
>DASQCU010000278.1:0-6602 GCA_035634575.1 Beijerinckia sp. | reverse complement strand
ATCAGCAAGCGCCCCCAGCACCCATGACAGATCGGATGTGACTATTGTTTTGAGACGCAATGGCGGAAGTGAGCCGTCGCCAACCGGAACAACATACTCTTCTTTCAGTGTCGGAATTTCCAAAACGTCTGGTACCCATTCGATGTAAAATACATTATCAAGCAATCCGCCCTTATCCTTCAAAGCCTCTCCTAAATCCGAGATTATGCTGTTGACATTCTTGTCACCTAAACCGTATCCCATGATAAATACGGGGTATTCAGCAAAATAAGTCATAATTTTGCTAGATATATATTTTCTCTTTTTAATAAATCGCTCGTAATCCCGGGTGGTAAGGCTTAGCGAGTTTGGATCTTCAATACTTCCATGAATTTTATATAATTCACCCATGATATTCATGGATAGCGGTATAATTTCTCTCCAACGACACGCTCAAATTCGGGAAACTGACTTTCTAGAAAGCTGTCAAAATTTGTCGTAATAATAGCGTGTGGTGCAACCTTTTTGAGGAGCGCGATTTCTTCTGTGGATTGTTGATCCGTTGCGACATTATGAGCTAGCTTCTTGAGATGGTCGGCAGCCAATCGCTTGAGGAAAATAGATTTGTCGACGCCCGCTGCAAAATATTCCGCCGGAAACGAATTTCTGCCATGCGTCCACGCCCACTCATGGATCTTATCAGCTAACCGCGAACCCAGCTCAATTGGATCATTATCAACTTTCTGGGACAGATAGGTGAGGTGCTCCTGGGTCAAACCCGCCGCTTTGGCCACTTCAGCAAGAAGCTCGTGCCAGCTTGGCCCACCTATGTATCGTTTGCTTATCCCCGAGCCGAGAAAAAGGACCGGCCTACACCCTACACCTTCCAGCATGGCTTTTATGAAGGCCACGTTCTTTGCTTGATACTCTTCGTATTGTGAAGCGGTAATCATGATGCGGCCCAACTACAGAGCGTATGCTTTCTTGCTGATTCGGGGATATCTCGCCAGCCAGAAAGCTGTATACCCTCCTTAGATAGCCACACATCAATTTTCTCGCTCAGCTCCCCAATTCTGGCTCGTAAGGCACATCACCCCCGCACCAATTCCCCCGCAAAGAATCCATCCGTCCCATTCGCAAGAGGCGTGAGTCTGATCCCTATCCCTAGCGGCGAGGCGCATCTTGCCAGTTCCGGCAGGCCTGCCTTTTGCGCCATCACCTCGGCACTCGCACTCGTGAAATCGGGATGCGATGCCAGAAAAGCCTTCAGCCTCTCCTCATTCTCCTCGGCGAGCAGCGAGCAGGTCGCATAGAGAATGCGGCCGCCGGGTTTGACGAAACGGGCCGCCGCCGCCAGTGCCGCATCCTGCTCCTTGATGCGTTCTTCGAGCGCGCCCGGCCTGATCCGCCATTTAGCGTCCGGATTGCGCCGCCACGTGCCGGTGCCGGTGCAGGGCGCATCGACAAGGACGAGATCGCAGCGCCCGGCAAGATCTGCGAGCACATCCGCCTTGCCGCGCGGCGCGCGAACCTGGACATTGCGGGCGCCGGCGCGCTCAAGCCGCGGATAGATCGGCATCAGCCTGCGGCCATCGCTATCGCTGGCGTAGATCTGGCCCTTGTTGCCCATCATCGCCGCGAAGGCCAAGGTCTTGCCCCCGCCCCCCGCACAGAGATCGAGCACCTGTTCGCCGGGCTTCGCCGCGCCGAGAAGAGCCGCGAGCTGCGAGCCTTCGTCCTGAATTTCGACGAGACCCTTTACATAAGCAGGCTCCGCCGCTAGCGGCGCGGCGCGGCCATCGGGCGAGAGAGGCAGGCGCAGGCCAAGCGGCGAAAGCGGCGTCGGAGCCGGGTTCAGATGCGCGAGCGCGGCCAGTGCCTTTTCGCGGGTTCCCTTGAGTGTATTGACGCGCAGATCGACCGGCGCGCGCGCTGAAAGCGCTTGCGCCTGCGCAATAGCCGCCTCGCCAAAGACAGCGACGAAAGAAGGTTCCAGCCATTCGGCAAAATCGCCCGCGACATGAACCGGTGCGCCGCTCAGATCGGCATGGGCAAGGCGCTCGCGTTCGATTTCGGTCAAGGCCGGGGGCGCATGGCCCTCGCCCGTGCAAAGGGATGAGACTTCATCGAGGCTCATGCCGCGCGCTTCGCGCAAAGCGCCGAGCATGATCGCGCGCGGGCTCTCCTCGCCCATGATCCAGGCGGACGAAGCGCGGCGGCGCAGTGCGTCGAAGACGAGCGCGCCAATCGCGGCACGATCCTTCGAGCCAGCGAAACGATGCGAAAGCCCCCAATCCTTCAAGGCATCGGCGGCTGGTCTTCGGCGCGCCTCTATATCCGCCAAAACTTCGATAGCGGCGGCAATCCGGGCAGCAGGTATCATGGAATATCAAAACTCGGCGAGAGGAGGATGCGGATCGCGAAGATGATCCACATGACGAGGAGTATAGTCACACCCACCACAAAGAGACGGCCGCGTGTCGGCACGTGATTGGAAGTCGTGTGAACCACGGCGTGAGCGATGCGCGAGAGAACAAACACCCATTCGAGGATGACAAAGGCGAGATCGGCCTTGCGCGTCACGATTGCAAGCGTCACGAGAACGAAGAAGAGGCTCGGAACCTCGAATTGATTGCTATACGCATTGCCGATCTGCTTCGTACGCGCTGGCCAGACGTTCTCTCTCAGCGCCATTTCCTCGTATCGGACTTGGCCGCGCGCAAAAAGCAAAACGCGGTCGCGGGCCATCCAGAAGCCAAGGAAATAGATAAGTCCGATTTGAACGAAGACCGGGAGGAGGATCGCCTGAATGCTCATGAACATCGCTCCGAGAGTATGAAAGCTTTAGCGGGGCGATGCCTAGCATCGCCGCCCCACCCTCCCATTGCGAGGAGCGATCTCAAACCCCCGTCGGGTAATTCGGGCTTTCGCGGGTGATCGAGACGTCATGCACATGGCTCTCGCGCAGGCTCGCCGCCGAGATTCGGACGAACTGGGCGCGGGCCTGGAATTCCTCGATCGTCGGCGCGCCAACATAGCCCATGGCGGCGCGCAATCCCCCCGTCAACTGATGCAGGATCGCGCCGGCGGGTCCGCGATAGGGCACCTGGCCCTCAATGCCTTCCGGCACGAGCTTCAGGCTATCCTTGATATCCTGCTGGAAATAGCGATCCGCTGAGCCGCGCGCCATGGCGCCAACCGAGCCCATGCCACGATAGGCTTTGAACGAGCGGCCCTGGTAGAGATAAACCTCGCCGGGGCTCTCATCGGTGCCAGCCAGCAACGAGCCGATCATCACGCTGTCGGCGCCAGCGGCGATCGCCTTGGCGACATCGCCGGAATATTTGATTCCGCCGTCCGCGATGACCGGCACTTTGGCGGCTCTGGCGGCCTCGGCGCAATCCATGATCGCGGTGAGCTGCGGGACGCCAACGCCCGCGACGATCCGCGTCGTGCAAATGGAGCCCGGCCCAATGCCCACCTTGATCGCATCCGCCCCCGCATCGATCAGCGCCTTGGTGCCATCGCGCGTCGCGACATTGCCTGCGATGAGCGAGACCTTGTTGGAGACGCGCTTGATCCGCGTCACCTGATCGAGCACGGATTGCGAATGACCATGCGCGGTATCGACGACGATGCAATCGACCCCGGCCTCGATCAGGAGCAGCGCGCGCTCATAACCCTTGTCGCCCACCGTCGAGGCCGCAGCGACCCTGAGCCGCCCCTCCGCATCCTTGCAGGCATAGGGGTGCAAGGTCGCCTTTTCCATATCCTTCACGGTAATAAGCCCGACACAGCGAAACTCGTCATCGACGACGAGAAGCTTTTCGAGCCGGTTTTGATGCAGGAGCCTTCGCGCTTCCTCCTGGCTCACGCCTTCGCGCACGGTGATGACCGATTTCGTCATGAGTTCGGACACCGGCTGCAAGGGATTATCGGCGAAGCGAACATCGCGGTTGGTCAAAATGCCGCAGAGCCGGGCTGGTTTGCTGCTCGGGCCACGCTCGACCACAGGAATGCCGGAAATTCCGTGCCGGCGCATCAGCGCGAGCGCATCGGCAAGCGTTTCATCCGGAAAAATGGTGATCGGATTGACCACCATGCCGCTTTCGAAACGTTTGACCTTGCGGACTTCCTCAGCCTGATCTTCCGGATCAAGGTTGCGATGGATGACGCCCATGCCACCCGCCTGCGCCATGGTGATGGCGAGCCGCGCTTCCGTCACCGTATCCATCGCGGACGATATGATCGGGGCATTCAGGGTTATGGTCGAGGTCAAGCGTGTCTGAAGATCGACAGAACCCGGCAGGACCTCGGAATGGCCTGGCAGGAGAAGAACATCGTCGAAGGTGAGCGCTTCATTGAGCGGGGGGCGCGTGATCGAGGCCAAAAGACAACTCCGATATAGCCTCCGGCGGCGCATAGCCGCGAGAGTTCGAACAAGGGGAGCGATTGATTTTTCAGAATCGCATCGACTAGAGTTGCCGGGGGCTCATAGCACGCCTGCGGCAGCACGCAAAGGAATGAGCTTGCTTCATCCGGCAACCCGGCACTGGCTGCCGGCGTTTGCATGGACGTCCCAGCCATCGCTCTCGCATAAGTGATGTGCCGGGAGGGAGTTCTCAATCCTTCAGGATTGAGGATATATAGGGGGAAACTCCTCACATGCCTGCGTTTTCCTCGCAAATCAGCATTAATGCTCCGTCGCGGCGCGTGTTCGACTTTATCTCAAAAGTCGAGAACATGCCGCGCTATCTGCCGACCTTGAAAAAGGCCACCCAGCCAGACGAGGACCATGTTCATTTCGAAGGCCGTATTCACGGCCATCCCTATAGTGTCGATGGTTGGTTTTCCTGCGATCCCGGTGCGTTGAGCCTCTCCTGGGGGTCGCCCCCGGGACCCGGCAAAGGGGCCGATTACAGCGGCGAAATCCAGGTCTTCGATACGGATGAAGGGTCCGAACTCGCCTGCCGGATTGAATTTCCCGAAGATCAAGAGACGATGAACCGGCTCGCCGGGCCGAAAGGCGATGCCGGCGCTTTCATCGAGACCAATCTCGACGCTGTCCTCGCCTGTATCAAAAAGGTCTTCGAAGGCAAAGGGCCGAAGGATAGCCATTTGCCACGCCGGCCCCGGCAAGGGTAAAGGCAAGGGCACGACACAACCCAAACGCCGTGCTCAAGCCGGGGGGACGGCCCCCCATCGCCTCTGTTCCCGTCGAAAAGAACCAAGAATTCCAGGGGAGCCCACCTTCTTGCCCCGATATCTCGTGACCGCCCTGATCGTGGCTTGCGCCTTGTTCATGGAAAATCTCGATGCGACGGTGATTTCGACCTCCCTGCCCGCGATTGCGGCCGACCTCAATGAAGATCCGATTGCACTCAAGCTTGCGTTGACCTCCTATCTGCTTTCGCTGGCGGTCTTCATTCCGGCAAGCGGCTGGGCAGCCGACCGGTTCGGCGCGCGGAGAGTTTTCAGGGCCGCGATTGTCGTTTTCACCCTGGGCTCGGTCTTATGCGGGCTTTCGAGCACACTCGCGGCCTTGATCGGTTCGCGCATCATTCAGGGGCTCGGCGGCGCCATGATGGTGCCGGTCGGCCGGCTTGTGCTTTTGCGCTCAGTTGAGCGCTCCGAACTTGTGCGCGCGCTCTCCTATTTGATGGTTCCCGCCCTGGTCGGCCCAATTGTCGGCCCCCTGATCGGCGGATTCATCACAACCTATCTGCATTGGCGCTGGATCTTCTGGATCAATGTGCCGATCGGCGCATTCGGCTTCCTGCTCGCCACGATCTTCATCGAGGATGTCAAGGTCGATGTGCATTGGCCGCTCGATATTACCGGCTTTCTTCTTTTGGCGACCGGCCTCGCCTTGTTCATCTTCGGTTCGGCAGGCGTCGGCCGCGGCCTTTTCCCCTCGGGCGCGATCATTGCGATGCTTGCAACCGGCGCAATGGTCTTGACCGCCTATGTCCTCCATGCGCGGCGCACCGCCTATCCGCTCATCGACCTGAGGCTGCTTTCGGTCCCAACATTCCGGGCGAGCGTCACGGGAGGTTCGCTCTTTCGAATCGGCATCGGATCGATCCCCTTCCTGCTGCCGTTGATGTTGCAGATCGGCTTCGGGCTCGATCCCTTCCAATCGGGTTCGATCACCTTCATTGCTTCGGCAGGTGCCTTGCTGATGAAGACGACGGCGGCGCCGATCCTGCGGATCTTCGGCTTTCGCCCTGTCCTCATTTATGGCGCGATCGCGAGCGCGATCATTCTCGGCTCCTACGGGTTCTTCACGCCTTCGACCCCAACGGCTCTCATAATGGGGCTGCTTCTCTTCGGCGGTTTCATCAGGTCGCTGGTGTTCACGAGCCTCAATGCGATCGCCTATGCCGAGATCGATCAGATCCAATTGAGCCGGGCGACAAGTTTCGTTTCGGTCGCGCAGCAATTATCGCTGAGCCTCGGAATCGCAGCCGCCGCTGGCGTGCTCCAGGGGCTTGCTTATCTCCACCCCGGCGCCGGGCCCTTCACGCCCGAAAATTTCCGATGGGCCTTCATCGCCATGGGACTGATTTCGATATGTTCGGTTTTCAGTTTCCTGCGCCTGCCCGCCGATGCCGGATCGGAAT
>DASQCU010000277.1:0-2221 GCA_035634575.1 Beijerinckia sp. | reverse complement strand
GGCTGGCGTCTGGCGCGGGACCGAGGAAGGCTTATGCCGCTGAAAATCGAGGATTATGCGATCATTGGCGACTGCGAGACGGCGGCTCTCGTCGGGCGAAATGGCTCGATCGATTGGCTGTGCTGGCCGCGTTTCGACTCGGGCGCCTGTTTCGCGAATTTGCTCGGCGCGCCGGATAATGGGCGCTGGCTGATCGAGGCGACGGACGCCGACGCGCGGGTGACGCGCCATTATCGCGGCCACACATTGATCCTGGAAACCTACATCCAAACGCCTGAGGGACTGGCGCTCGTCGTGGATTTCATGCCAACCAAGATGCGCGGCTCGCATGTGGTGCGTCTGGTGCGGGGGCTTAGCGGTAGCGTAAAGCTGCGCACCGAACTTATCATCCGTTTCGATTATGGCTCGGTCGTGCCTTGGGTGCACCGCCACGAGGACGACAGTCTTCATGCGGTCGCGGGTCCCGACCGTCTGGTCTTGCGCACACCCGTCCGGCTCGTGCCGCAGGGTTTCACCCATGTCGCGGAATTCACCGTCACCGCCGGACAGACGCTCGATTTCGTCTTGAGCTATGCGGCGTCCTATGCCGATATTCCACGCCCCATCGACCCCGAGAAGGCGCTCGAATCGACCGAGCGGACATGGGTCGCCTGGTCGGCAAAGGTCGAAGGCGCAAAGCTCTGGTCCGAGCCGGTGATCCGCTCGCTCCTGACCTTGCGTGCGCTCATCTTCCAGCCTTCCGGCGGCATGATCGCCGCGCCGACCACTTCGCTCCCCGAACAATTGGGCGGGTCGCGCAATTGGGACTATCGCTATTGCTGGCTGCGCGACGCGACCTTCACGCTGCTTGCCTTGATGAATGCGGGCTATACCAACGAGGCTAGGAATTGGCGCACCTGGCTTGTGCGCGCGCTTGGCGGGGAGCCCGCTAAAGTTCAGATCCTTTATAGCATCACCGGCGAAAGGCACGTTCCCGAGCGCACGCTCCCCTGGCTCGCGGGCTATGGCGGCGCTGAGCCCGTTCGCGTCGGCAATGCGGCGGCCACGCAATTGCAACTCGATATTTACGGCGAAGTGCTCGACGCGCTCTATCAGAGCCGGGCGCGCGGGCTCGTCGGCGATCATGTCGATTGGTCGCTCCAATGCGAACTTTTGAAACATCTCGAAACGATCTGGCAGGAGCCCGATGAAGGGCTTTGGGAGGTGCGCGGCCCTCGCCGCCATTTCACTTATTCCAAGGTCATGTGCTGGCTTGCCTTCGACCGGGGCGTTCGCAATATCGAGGAATTCGGCCTTCCCGGGCCGCTCGACCATTGGCGGCAGCTCCGCCAGACGATCCATGACGAGATTTGCGCCAATGCCTATGATCCGGAGCTTGGCGCCTTCACGCAAAGCTATGGTTCGAAGGAGCTTGACGCGAGCCTGCTTCTGATCGGCCTCGTGGGCTTCCTGCCGATCACGGACAAGCGCCTCCGCGGCACGATCGAGGCCATCGAACGCAACCTGATGGTGGACGGCCTGGTCCTTCGCTACGATAGCGCGCGGACCGAGGATGGCCTGCCGGCGGGGGAGGGCGCTTTTCTCGCCTGCAGTTTCTGGCTTGTCGATAATCTCTTGCTGCTGGGGCGGCGCGACGATGCACGGCACCTGTTCGAGCGCCTGCTCGCCCTGCGCAACGATGCCGGACTCCTCGCTGAGGAATATGACCCGCATGCGCGTTGTCTCGTTGGGAATTTCCCCCAGGCCTTCTCGCATGTCGCCTTGATCAATACGGCCTATAACCTCTCACGCGCGGAAAAGCCGCTGGAGCAGCGCTCCGGCCACTCTGTGCACAACCACAAAAACAATTCCGGCGTGATCTATTGAGCTTTCGGCTGCTCAAGTGGGAATGCGCCGCCTGACCTTTCCCTGCGCCCCGGCAAAGGCATTTTCGGCGAGTTCGCAATAGAGAAGCCGCGCGGGATCGACGGGCCCTGAAAAAATCAGCGTACCGGGAGGCACGGGTTTGAATCCCATGCGGCCATAATAGGGTTCGTCGCCGACGAGCAGCACCAATTTATGGCCGGCGGCGCGCGCGGCCTCGAGCGATTTCGTGACCAGCGCCTCGCCTATGCCGCCTGAACGAAAGGCGGGCTCGACGGTCAAAGGGCCAAGGAGCAGGGCCGGCATTTCGCCGTAGCGGATCGGGGTGACCCGGTTCGCGCCGACGAGAAGCGTGCCG
>DASQCU010000276.1:0-7509 GCA_035634575.1 Beijerinckia sp. | reverse complement strand
CGCCTGCTCCTCAGGATGAGGGCTTGCGCCAGGGCTTTTGAATCAGATTGTAATTATCTTGGGGGAGCGAGCATGATCACTCTCTATACATTTGGGCCTTATTTCGGGCTTCCCGATGCCAGCCCTTTCGTGTTCAAGGCGATGCTGCTCCTGAAATTCGCGGGCCTTGCCTACCGGGAAGATCGCGGCGGCCTCCGCAAGGCCCCCAAGGGCAAACTCCCCTTCATCGAGGACGATGGCGTAAAGATCCCGGATTCGACCTTCATCCGCTTCCATATCGAGAAGAAATACGGGTTCGATTTCGAAGCCGGGCTGAACGACGAGCAAAGGGCCATGGCCTGGGCGATCGAGAAAATGTGCGAGGAGCATCTCTATCCGGCCTTGATGGCGACGCGCTGGGTCGACGATGCCAATTTCACGAAAGGCACGGCGAAGCTCTTTGAAGCGGTTCCCGTGCCGCTGCGTGCCGGGGTCCGCAGCCTGATTCGCCGCCAGGTGATCAAAAATCTACACGCTCAAGGTTTTGGCCGCCACACGCCCGAGGAGCAGGACCAGCTCGCCATCCGCGATATGGATGCGCTCGCCGCGCTGATTGGCGAAAAGCCTTATCTGATGGGCGAAAAGCTTTGCGGGGCCGATGCCACGGTCGCGAGCTTCGTCGCGAGCTATTTAACGCCGGCGTTTGAGACGCCGATCCGCACGGCGGCGGAACGCCACGGCAATCTCGTCGCTTATCGCAACCGGATCATGGGACTCTACTTCCCTCAATAGTCACCCCGGCCTCTTGACAGAAAGCCGCATCGGAGTCCGCCGATGCGCTTCAAAAGACGCGGTGGACAAGAGCCGAAAGACCCACCATTTCACAAGAACTTGTCACATAGCGCCCTTATCTTCAAGATATAGAGAGAACAAACACGGATTCGTCGCGAGTCAGCGATTCGGCCGTGATTCGTTCGTGACTCGTTCGAAGTGTAAAGAAGGGTTCGGCGTTCAGGTTCAATGTGATACAGAGAGGTTCCGAGCTGCCGCGAGCTTACCGGAATTGAATGGCAGGTAATTCGTCATGCGGGCGTCACTTTCGGGCAGGAAGACGCTTTAATCGCCAGGATCAAGCCAAGGAGAACACGCGCCTCACAGGAATGGTTTCAGCGTTCGGTTTCCCGGTTTCCCTCTTTTGCCGATTAACGAATGAACCTTCTTCTACCGGCAGCCAAACTGCATCCGCTGGACCGCGCCACGGGCGTCAGCGTCCTGCTCGGGCCGACCAATACGGGCAAGACCCATTATGCCATCGAGCGGATGCTCTCCTATCCGACCGGCATGATCGGCCTGCCGCTCCGGCTTCTCGCGCGCGAAGTCTATAATCGCGTCGTCGAAAAGGTCGGCGCCTCGGCGGTGGCTCTCGTCACTGGCGAGGAAAAGATCAAGCCGAAATCGCCGCGCTATTGGGTCTCGACCGTCGAGGCCATGCCGCGCGATCTCAACCTGTCCTTCGTGGCGGTCGATGAAATCCAGCTCGCCGCCGATCTCGACCGCGGCCATGTCTTCACCGACCGTATCTTGAACCGGCGCGGGCTCGACGAGACCCTGCTCATCGGCGCCGCCACCATGCAGCGGGTCATTGCCGAGCTTCTCCCCGGCGCCCGTTTCCTTTCGAGGCCCCGCCTCTCCAAGCTCAGCTTCGCCGGCGAAAAGAAAATGACCCGGCTGCCGCGCCGCAGCGCCATTGTCGCCTTCTCGGCTGAAGAGGTCTATGCCATCGCCGAATTGATCCGCCGCCAGCACGGCGGAGCGGCTGTCGTGCTCGGCGCGCTTTCGCCGCGAACCCGCAATGCTCAGGTCGAGATTTTCCAGAATGGCGATGTGGATTACATCATCGCGACCGATGCGATCGGCATGGGGCTCAATCTCGATGTCGATCATATTGCCTTCGCCGCCGACCGGAAATTCGATGGCTGGCAATATCGGCGCTTGACACCCGCCGAATTCGGCCAGATCGCGGGCCGGGCCGGTCGCCATATGCGCGATGGGACCTTTGGCACGACGGGGCGCTGCGCGCCTTTCGACGAAGATCTCGTCGAGGCGCTCGAAGATCATCGATTCGATTCGGTGCGCATGCTGCAATGGCGCAACACCAGCCTCGATTTCAGCTCGCTGAACGCTCTTGCGGCCTCGCTCGATGTCCTGCCGAAAGCGCCAAGCTTGACGCGGGCGCCGCTCGCCCAGGACCAGATGGTGCTGGAAATTGCCTCGCGCGACGAGAAGGTCCTGCGCGCCGCCAAAAATCGTGGCGATATTGCACGGCTTTGGGAATGCTGCCAAATCCCTGATTATCGTAAGCTTTCGCCCGCAGCGCACGCCGAAATCGTCCTTTCGGTCTATGACTTCGTGGTGCGCGCGGGCCGCATCCCGGACGATTGGTTCGCGAGCCATATCGCCGCACTGGCCAGCGTGGACGGCGACATAGACGCCCTCTCGGCACGCATCGCCCAGAGCCGGACCTGGACCTTTATTGCCAATCGTTCTGACTGGTTACGTGATCCAGAGCATTGGCAGGGCGTCACGCGTCAGGTAGAGGACACATTGTCGGACGCTTTGCATGAGCGCCTCGCCCAAAGGTTCGTGGACCGCAGGACGAGCGTGCTTATGCGCCGCTTGAGAGAGAATGCGATAATGGAAGCGGAAGTCACCCCCAGCGGCGACGTCTTGGTCGAAGGCCAACACGTCGGCCAACTCAATGGATTTCGCTTTACGGCCGATCCGCAGGCCGCCGGCGAAGCCGCCAAGGCGCTCAATGCCGCCGCGCAGAAGGCGCTCGCGAGCGAGATCGAGGGTCGCGCCAACCGCGTCCACGAGGCGGTTGACGACGCGTTCGTGCTCGCCAATGACGGAACCATCCGCTGGCTCGGCGAGCCGGTGGGCAAGATTGCCGCTGGCGAACATGTGCTCGAACCGCGCGTCAGAATCCTGTCCGATGAGCAATTGACGGGCGCCACCCTTGAGACGGTGCAGCGCCGCCTCGATCTCTGGCTCGCCCAGCACGTCAAGAAACTTCTTGGTCCGCTCGCCGAGCTTGAGGCCGGCGAGGGGCTTGAGGGGATCGCGCGTGGCATTGCCTTCCAGGTCGGCGAATCGCTTGGCGTTCTGGAACGCACCCGCGTCGCCGACGAGGTGAAGACCCTCTCGCAGGAGGCGCGCGCGTCGCTCCGCAAATTTGGCATTCGCTTCGGCGCCTATCATCTTTATCTGCCAGCCTTGCTGAAACCAGCGCCGCGGGCGCTCGCGGCGCAGCTTTGGGCGCTGAAGCATGGCGGCGTCGATGAAGTGAAGGGACTGGACGAGGTTCCCCATCTCGCCTCGTCGGGCCGCACCTCCTTTGTCGCCGACAAGGAAGTCCAGAAGGGCTTTTATCGCGCGGCGGGCTTCAGGGTCTGCGGCGATCGCGCCGTGCGCGTCGATATTCTGGAACGTCTCGCCGATCTGATACGCCCCGCCGTCGCCTATCGTCCCGGCACCACGCCGGGCGATCCGCCACCCGGCACCGCCGATGGCGACGGCTTTGTCGTCACCGTCGCCATGACCTCGCTTGCCGGCTGTTCGGGCGAGAGCTTCGCTTCGATTTTGCGTTCGCTCGGCTATGTGGTCGATCGCCGCAAGGGACCGCCGATCACAGTGCCCTTGGTGCCGAAAGCGGCGACCGAGCCGGTGAAACCGCCGGAACCGAAATCGGAGGCGGAGGCCTCTGCCGATTCGGCCCCGGAGATCGCCGCCGCCGAAACCCAAAACGCTGAAGCCCAAAACGCTGAAGCCCAAGACGCTGAAGCCCAAGACGCCGAAGCCCAGGTCGCCCCTGCCGAGACGACAGCCTTGGCGAGCCCGGCAGAGGTGGAAGGGGTCGTCCCGGCGCCGGCCGAACCCGCCGAGGACATTCTCGCCAGCGAGCCAGCGGTGACCCACGCCGAGCCGGAAGCTCAGGCGGATATTCGCCTGGAAGCGCCAGCCGAATCGCTCGAAGGTACAACCCCGGAAATCACACCGGCCGCCGAGGATGGTCACAGCGAGACAGCCGCCGAAGCCGTGGTTGCGGCCGCGCCGGAAGCCCAAGCGGACGTAGCACCGGAAACGGCGGACGCAAGCGCTGCCTCTGAGGAACCGCTCATCGAAGTCTGGCGGCCGCACCGGCAACATCATCATGCGCGCCGGCCGGATGCGCGCGGCGGCAAGAAATTCGTCGAACGGCGTGAGAGAACCGCGCCCGGCGTCGCCACCCCGCCCGGCGCACCCGCTGATGCCCCGCGCCCGGACGCAGGACCCCGGCGTGACCGGCGGCACGGAGATCAGCGCAAGCCCGACCATCAGCCAGTGGCGGAAGGTGAGGCTGCCGCGCCAGCCGGGGAGCAACGCGCAAGGGTCCCCCACGGCGGCCAGGATCGGGGACAAGGCCGGCCGCGTGGCGGCGAAGGCCCAAGGGATGGCCAAAGGGAAGGTCAAAGGGATCAGCGGCGCGGCGGCGGTCCCAATCGCGGCGGCCAGGGTCGGCCCGGCCAGGGGCGACATGATGAGCGTCAGCAAGGGCGCGGCGGGCATTTTTCGACCGAGAAGCGGAGCCATGAACGGCCCCCGGATCCGAATTCGCCCTTCGCGAAACTCCTTGCGCTCAAAGCTCAGCTGGAAGACAAAAACAAGGACAGCTGAAGGATTTGTTTGATCTTTTAGACCGAGGGCCGCCAATGGTGGCTCTTGGTCGTTTTCTTGAATTTTGGTCTTTTAAAGGCTGACAAAATTGAAGATATTGAGATCCGGCTGAGCCGTTCATGGATCAGCGGGTAGGGTGCGTGCGGCCTAGAATGGACAGCACGTGCCACGGGAAGGCCTGAGGGGGAGGACTTTGCTTTGCGCGCGCTTTGGCTTCTCCTCCTTCTCCCCTACATCGGGCTCTTGTGGGTTCCCTTCTACAATCATCCCCTGCCCGAGCTTTTCGGCTTTCCCTTCTTCTATTGGTATCAATTGCTTTGGGTGCCGATAGCCTCATTGCTCATTTTTGCCGTCTACCGGAGCATTCGCGATGACGGGTGAGCTCGATTACCCGGCGCTGGCCGTCTTTATTTTCTTTTTCGCCCTCGTCACCGTCCTGGGTTTCGTCGCAGCCTATTGGCGACGCCCGACCACGCTCATGCATCTCGACGAATGGGGATTGGGCGGGCGCCAATTCGGGACCTGGATCACCTGGTTCCTCGTCGGCGGCGATTTCTATACCGCCTATACGGTCATAGCCGTGCCCGCGCTCGTCTATGCGACCGGCGCCTTTGGTTTCTTCGCCCTGCCCTATACGATCATCGTCTATCCCTTCGTCTTCGCTGTCATGCCGGTCTTGTGGAAGGTCGCGAGGGACAACCATTACGTGACCGCCGCCGATGTGGTGCATGGGCGCTATAATTCCCGCGCGCTTGAGCTCGCCGTGGCGGCAACCGGCGTCATCGCCACCATGCCCTATATCGCGCTGCAGCTCATCGGCATGGCGGCGGTCATTCACGCCTTGGGCATCCCCGGCGAGATTCCCCTGGTCGTGGCCTTCATCATTCTTGCGCTCTATACCTATGCGGCGGGCCTGCGCGCGCCTGCGCTCATCGCCTTCGTCAAGGATGTGATGATCTACATCGTGGTTCTGGTCGCGATCTCCATCGTTCCGGCAAAGCTCGGCGGATATGGCGCAATTTTCCACGCAGCCGACGCCGCCTTCCAGGCGAAAGGCTCCGGCGGCATTCTTCTCGCGCCCAACCAATATGTCCCTTATGCGAGCCTTGCATTCGGCTCGGCGCTCGCGGCCTTCATGTATCCGCACACCTTGACGGGCATTTTCGCCAGCAAAAGCGCCACCACGATCCGCAAGAACGCGATGCTGCTCCCCGCCTATACGCTTCTTTTGGGTCTCATCGCTCTGTTGGGCTATATGGGCCATGCGGCAGGGCTGAAGCTCGACAATAATAACGACGTGGTGCCAGAACTCTTCCACACTTTGTTTCCGGGCTGGTTCGCGGGCTTCGCCTTTGCCGCGATTGCGATCGGCGCGCTTGTCCCCGCGGCGGTGATGAGCATAGGCGCGAGCAATCTTTTCACCCGCAATTTCTGGAAGGCCTATATCAATCCGCAGGTGACGCCTGAGGGCGAAGCAAAAGTCGCCAAGATCACATCACTCGTCGTGAAGTTCGGCGCGCTCATGGTCATCATTTACCTGCCGACAAAATTCGCGCTCGATCTGCAATTGCTCGGCGGCCTTTGGATCCTCCAGACCTTCCCGGCGCTGATCTTCGGCCTTTTCACCAAATTTTTCCGGGCCTGCGGCCTCCTGGCGGGATGGGCCACCGGCTTTATCGCGGGCAGCTGGATGGCCTGGACCGATGGGCTCAAGCCCTTGCACGAACTCGCTTATGGCGGCGCCCGCGTGACGGTCTATGTCGGCCTGGTGGCGCTCGTGCTCAACATTTTGGTGGCCGCCGTGGTCAGCCTGTTTATGCGCCGCACCTATCCCGCCGCGTGAAGGCACCCGCCCCATATTCTTTGAGCCAGGCATTTCCTCGGGCTGCCCCGCGTCCTATCTCTCCCATGGACCAACGGTCATTCTTTATGACCGTTGGTAGTAGAGGCCGAGAGGATGAGCCCATTTCGCCAGGAAACCGCCTCCTGCCGTTGCTGCATTGTCGGCGGCGGACCCGCTGGCATGATGCTCGGCCTGCTTCTCGCGCGTGCCGGCGTCGATACCATCGTTCTGGAAAAACACGCCGATTTCCTGCGTGATTTTCGCGGCGATACGATCCATCCATCGACGATGGAAGCCATGCATGACCTGGGGCTTCTCGACGATTTCCTGAAGCTGCCGCATCAGGAAGCGAGGCTTCTCAAGGGAAAGGTCGGCGATTTCACAATCCCCATGGCGGATTTCTCGCATTTGCCGACCCATGCCAAATTCATTGCCCTCATGCCGCAATGGGATTTTCTCAATTTTCTCGCCGGGAAGGCGCAGCATTATCCGTCTTTCCGGCTGATGATGTGCGCCAATGTCGATGGGATTATCGAAGAGCAAGGCGAGACCGTCGGCGTGACCGCATTGACCCCGGATGGACGCCTTCTCGTGCGCGCGGATCTGACAATTGGCGCCGATGGCCGCCATTCAACCGTGCGGCAGAAGGCCGGGCTCATCCCGCATGACATTGGCGCGCCCATGGATGTCTTGTGGTTCAAGCTTCCCCGCCAGGACGGCGACCCGGAGGAGACCTTTGGCCGGATGGATGCGGGCGAAATCCTCGTTCTCATCAATCGCGGAGACTATTGGCAATGCGGCTATGTGATTGCCAAAGGTTCCGCCGCGAGGATCGAGGCGCTTGGCATCGCCGCCCTGCGCGCGCATATCGGCGTGCTCGCCCCGTTTATCTCTGGCCGAACCGCCGAACTCAAGAGCTTCGAAGACGTCAAGCTCCTGACCGTCACCGTCGATCGCCTGCCCCTCTGGCA
>DASQCU010000275.1:0-4306 GCA_035634575.1 Beijerinckia sp. | reverse complement strand
AGAAGACATCGGCGATGGGTATTTCAGAGCCTGGCGCTGGTTCTGATGCGGCCGCGATAACCACGCGCGCGGTGCGGGACGGTGATGACTGGATTCTCAACGGTCGCAAAATATGGATCAGCAAGGCCGCCGAAGCCGATTTCACGATCGTCATGGCGGTTACCGATCCCGGGAAGGGTGCACGCGGCGGCATTTCGGCGTTCCTCGTCGACAGGGGCACGCCAGGCTATAATGTATTGCGAAAAATCCCTATGATTGCGGGTAATTTCACGTATGAGGTGGCTATTGAGGATTGTCGCGTCGAGGGGTGGAAGCTGCTCGGCAAGGAAGGTTATGGGTTCGCGCCGATGCAAACCCGACTCGGGACTCGTCGCTGTCAAATTGCGGCGTGGTCTGTAGGCATGGCGCAGCGCGCGCTCGACATGCTCCTTGAGTATGCGCCGCAGCGCAAGACATTCGGTGTCCCGCTCTCGGAGCGCCAAGCGATCCAGTTCTGGGCGGCGGAAGCAGCGACCAAGATTCATGCCGCGAGGCTGATGACATACCAATGCGCTTGGAAGCTTGATCGTGGCGACGATGTACGCCAGGAGATCTCGATGATAAAATGGTACGCTAGTGAAATGGCATATGAAACGGTGGATCATGTGATGCAGACATTCGGTGCCATGGGCATGACAAAGGAAATGCCGCTTCAACTCATGCATACCAAGCTGCGCAATTCGAGAATTTACGATGGAGCAACCGAGATTCATAAATGGTTGATTGCCCGTAATCTGCTGGGGACGCAGAAGTGAAGGCGTGTTATGGCGATCATGTCCAGGTCACACATGAAAGGCATGTGGCCGTCGTCACCATTGACCGCGCACCGCATAATTTTGTGTCGGTCGAATTCATGCAGAACCTTGCCGACGCCCTTGACGATGCAGATCGAGATGGGATGGTCCGCGCCTTGGTTCTGCAGGCCGAAGGCAAAAGCTTTTGCGCGGGTGCCGATTTCGCGGCCCAAAGCGACAGCGTTACCACGGATCCTACTGGGATGCCGGCACTTTATGCCGAAGCGATCCGGATATATTCAACCCAGAAGCCCATTGTGGCAGCGATTCAGGGGCCTGCAGTTGGGGCGGGGCTGGGCTTGGCTCTCGCCGCGGATTTTCGCATCGCCAGCCCTGATGCCCGATTTGTCGCCAATTTCGTTAAGCTCGCATTTCATCCCGGCTTTGGGATAACCTTGGCGTTGCCGCGTCTGATCGGTGAGCAAAAGGCAGCGTTGATGCTGCTAACCGGCCGGCGGATCAAAGCTGAAACCGCGCTGGCCTGGGGGTTGGCCGATGATCTGGTCTCTGCCGAGGCATTACGTGGCGCTGCGTTGGCGCTTGCTGCGGAAATCGCAGAGAGTGGACCGCTCGCGATCATGGCCACGCGAAAGACCTTGCGTGGCGATCTGGCTGCCCAAATCCGTGCCCGTACCGTGTTGGAATATCAGCAGCAGGAATGGCTCAAGACAACGCAAGATTTCAAAGAGGGCATCCGTGCGGTGCAGGAGCGCCGTCCTGGTAATTTTAGGGGGCGATAGAGTTTTGTTTGTCCCGGAATAGCGTAATATATCTTTCTCGTAATGTACGTTTGGCGATCTTACCAGCAGGATCACGCTCCAGCGAGCGCTCAAAGAAAACCGCTTTTGGACACTTCAGGCCGGCAAGATGCTCTCTTGTGAATGCGATCAACTCTGCCTCTAGCCCCTCGTCAACGCACGCCCAGTCGCTCGGCTGAACCACAGCGATGAGGCGTTCACCCAGATCAGGGTCCGGGATACCAAAGGCTGCCACATCGGCGACGTCGGGATGCATCGTAAGGACGTTTTCAGTTTCCTGAGGATATATGTTTATGCCGCCGGAGATCACCATAAATGCTTTGCGGTCAGAAAGGTACAAATAGCCATCGGCATCGATGTGTCCGATATCGCCAAATGTTGCCCATTCGGCCTTTTGCGGATGCTGTGTGCTGCGGGTCTTGATAGGGTCGTTGTGATACGCGAACGCGTTGCTTGTTTCGAAATAGATCGTGCCGGTTTGCCCTGGCGCAAGCTCTTGCCCCGCGTCATCGCAAATATGGATCTCTCCGGAGATTGGCCGCCCAACAGAGCCCGGCTTGTGCAACCATTCTGCACTGCTGATCATTGTTGAGCCGATATTCTCCGTGCCGCCATAGATCTCCTCGAGAATTAGTCCCCACCATGTGATCATTTGATGCTTCACGTCGATAGGGCAGGGAGCAGCTGAATGGATTGCGACCTTAAGAGACGATATGTCGTAGCGTCGACGGACCTCACATGGAAGTTTTAGCAATCGTACAAACATTGTCGGCACAAACTGGCCGCGCTCGGGTTGGTAGCGCTCAATGGCGGCGAGCATGGTTTCGGCATCAAAAGTCTCGAATAACAGCAAGGTTGCGCCCAAACTTTGTTCAGCCATGGCCATGCCAATGGGGCCGCTATGATAAAGCGGGGCAGAGACCAGGAAGGTCGTCTGCGATCGCGCATTGTACCGGTTCGCAAGCAGCTTCGCGAGAGCCATAGGGCCGTCGAAGGGCTCTTCGCGGAGGGGTTTTTGGACCCCTTTTGGCTTTCCCGTTGTTCCAGACGAATAGATCATCTGCTGACCTAGAGCCGGATCATCGATCAGTTGAGCAGGCATTGCCGCGCATGCAGCTTCCCATCGTTCGAGGCTTGGCAGAGCGCCGCGCAGGGCAAACGCATGTCTGATGGCGGGGCAAAGAGCAGCGAGCGAGCCGGCCAGCTCTTGGGCGTGCGGCAGCGTGGCGTCGACGATGAGCAGTTTCGCGTCTGAGTCGTTGATGATGTAGGAAGCTTCTTGTGTGCGCAGTTTGGCGGCGATCGGCACCATATAGAGCCCCGTGCGATTCATGGCCCAGGCGATTTCGAGGAAGCGGGGATTATTTCCCGACCACAAAGCGAATACATCCCCTCGTTTCAACCCAAGCTTTCGCATCAGCTGCGCGCCACGATTGGCGGCAGCTTCCATCTCGCTGAATGTCACGGTTTCGCCGCTTCCTGCCATGATCACGGCAGGTGTGTCGCTTTGAACGCGCGCCCAATGTGACGGGTGCATGTCTATGCTTCCCTTCTATATCGTTTGGTCAGTAGCCGCGAAATTTGGGCGTCCGCTTTTCCTGAAAAGCCCGGCCGGCTTCTTTGCCATCATGTGAGAGACTGGCGCGGGCGTTTGCAGGGCCTTCGATGGCCATGGTCTCCTCCAGGGAGCCGGTTTCTGCGGCATTGAGGTTGCGTTTTATACCCGCATAGGCAAGACCCGGCCCATTTGCAAAGCGAAGGGCTAGCTCTCGCGTTATATCCTCCAGAGCCTCATCAGGAACGACCTTTGTCACCAGCCCTATGGCTAGAGCGACGTCAGCGCTGATCTTCTCGTCTAGTAGATATAATTCGCGCGCCTTCGCTGGGCCGACGAGTTGTGTGAGAAGATAGCTTCCACCGGGATCTCCACAACGCCCGGCGCTCGCGAACGCCGTCTTGAATATAGCTGTCTGAGAAGCAATGCGCAGGTCGCATGCAGCGGCCAGCACGAGCCCTGTCCCTGCAGCCGGTCCACGGACCGCGGCGATCGTTGGCTTTCCCATTCGGCGTAGCAATATCGCTGCTTGGCCATCCTCCATCATGCGCGCCGCAAGCTGATCGGGATCCCACCAGATCGGGTCATTCGACCATTTCTCCGCCAAAGGGTCGAGCTTGCCATCGCCACCAGCCAAATCGAAGCCGGCGCAAAAGCCGCGCCCTGCGCCTGTAAGCACGACCACCTTCACACCAGGGTCATGCGATGAATCGATCAGCGCTTCGCGAAGATCTTGCGCAAGGGCGGGGGTCAATGCATTGAGTCGCTCTGGCCTGTTGAGGGTCAGTGTCCGGACCCCTGCAACAGTCTCGATCCTAAGCATCAGCTCGTTCCCTTTTTGATTCCTAGATGGTCCGTCAAAATGAAGCTGCCAGACTGGGCGTAAGCAGAAGCGTGGCCGAGCTGATGGATGTCGAAACAGGCCTGGATCGCCGCATATTGTCCCTGGGTGTCGAGCGTTTGGTTAACCATCCGCTTCGCCATAGCCAGCGCGAATGGCGGCATTTTTGCGATGCGCAGGGCCATGTCGCGCGCTTCCTGATCGAGCGTTTCCAGCGGCACCACCTTGTTGACCATTCCACACTGGCGGGCTTCTTCGGCCGTGACCGAGGAGGCGGTGAACAGAATCTCCTTGGCCTTGCGCGGGCCGAACTCCCAGG
>DASQCU010000274.1:0-3677 GCA_035634575.1 Beijerinckia sp. | reverse complement strand
CCTTTCAACGCATGATTGCCAAATTGCAGGCCGCAGGTTTAGTTAAGGTGGATGATGCGACGGTCGGCGCCGAGGTATTTTGGGCCGCCGCGCATGGACTGGTTTCCCTTCAGATCGCGCACCCGAAGTTTCCATGGGCTGATCGGCAAGCCATCGTCGATACCATGACGGATTTGTTGCTCAGCCGGCGCTGACGCCCCCGGTCCTTCCCGCAAAATTTTCATTGCAAACTGTTCAGTGAACATGTAAGGTCTCGAGAGCCTCCCTGGAGGCTGCGGCGGGTGCCTTGTTGCCCGGAGCGATTTGCCTGTTTTGCTGGTGCCGGGAGTGTCGCATGAAGCTTTTTTCCCCGCGAACCGCATCTTGGATGCGTGAGACCCGCCTCTTTGTGCTCGTTGCTGGCTTGGCTTTCGCGCTTGCCGGCTGCAAGGAAGATGCAGCAACTACGGTCGCGGCAAAGCCTGTGGTCGAGACGCAGACTGTCGCCTTCTTTCCTGACAAGTCGGAGCGCACCTATTCTGGCGTCGTCAAACCGAGACATGAGATCAATCAGGGCTTCCGCATCGCCGGCAAGATCATCGAGCGCCTTGTCGATAATGGCGAATATGTTGAGGCAGGTCAGGTTTTGGCCCGTATCGACCCTTCCGATCTCGATCTGCAAATCAGGAGTGCGGAGGGGGAACTCTCCGCTGCGACAGCCTCGGTGGCGCAGGCCGAGGCCGATGAACAGCGGGGCAAGGCGCTGGCTCTTCGCGCCTATGCGAGCGACGCCGAGTATGATCGCCGCCGTTTGAGTCTCGCCGAAGCGCAAGGCCGTCTTGTTCGTGCGGAGCGCCAGCTGGATCTCGCGCGCAACCAGCGCAGCTATGCGACGTTGACGGCTTCCGCTGCGGGCGTCGTGACCACGATACAGGCCGAAGCAGGGCAGGTTGTCGCCGCAGGCGAATCCATCGCAAAAATCGCGCGTCTTGACGAGCTGGAAGTGGCGGTCTCGGTGCCGGAAAGCCAGCTTGACGATTTAAACGGCGCGCAGGCGGAGGTGACGCTCTGGGCCGATGATGGCCATCGCTTCGCGGCGAAGCTCCGCGAAGTTTCGCCCGAGGCCGATGCAACGACAAGAACCTATGCCGCGCGATTTTCGGTGGTCGCGGCCGAGGCCGAGGCACGGCTTGGCATGACCGCGACCTTGCACCTCGAAAAGGGCTCTGGCCGGAGAGTTGCCCGATTGCCGCTCTCGGCGGTGATCGATCATGGGCACGGACCTTTTGTCTATATTGTCCTGCCGCAAAAAGGCGTGCTCGCAGCGCGCCGCGTCGATGTTCTTCGTTATGGCGCGCGCGATGTGGTGGTCGCGGGCGGCATCGAGGATGGCGACCAGGTCGTGACGCTCGGGCTCGAGAAGCTCGCGCCGGATCAGGCAGTGCGCGTCGCAGAGAACAAGTAGGAAGGAAGCCGATTGATGAGCCGCTTCAATCTTTCCGCCTGGGCAGTCGCGCATCAGCCGCTGGTGCTTTTTCTTACCGTCCTTTTGTCAGCCGCTGGTCTTTATTCCTACCTGTCGCTTGGTCGCGCCGAGGATCCCCCATTCGTCATCAAGCAGATGAATATTTATGCGGTCTGGCCCGGTGCGACAGGCGATGAAATGCAACGCCTCGTTGCTGATCCGATAGAAAAAACGCTGCAGGAAGTGCCGCATTTTTATCGGGTTAAAACCTATTCGCGGCCGGGCATCACTTATCTGCAATTAAGCCTCGACGATGCGACCAGGCCCGCCGCGGTGCCCGATGTTTGGTATCAGGTGAGAAAGAAGGTCGGCGATATGAGCCAGACCTTGCCGCGTGGAGTTGGCGGCCCTTTCTTCAACGACGAGTTCGGCGATGTCGATTCCGTGCTCTACACCCTGAGCGGCGATAATGTCTCGCCTCGCGATCTCAAGGATGAGGCCGAGGATATACGCCAGCGACTGCTCAACAAGGTGCCGGACATCCAGAAGGTTCGCTTCTACGGCGTTCAGGGCGAGAGGATTTTCATTGAATTCGCCCATGCGAAACTTGCTACCCTTGGGATCACACCGCAACAGATCTTCGACTCGGTGGCGCGTCAGAATTCTGTCACGCCGGGTGGGTCGATCGATACGGATGCCGATCGCATTTATCTGCGCACCAGCGGCGCGCTCGATGGGGTCGATGCCCTGGCAGAGGTGCCGGTCAATGCGGGCAATCGCAGCTTTCGTCTCGGCGATATAGCGACGATCAAGCGCGGCTTCGAGGATCCGCCTTCCTTCACGGTGCGGCACGAAGGCCGGAGTGCGCTGGCGATCGGCGTTGTGATAGCCGAAGGTGCGAATATTCTGACGCTGGGCGAAAATCTGAAAAGTGCCATGGAAGAGATCAAAGCCGATCTGCCGGTCGGCTATACGATCGACCAGATTGCCGATCAGCCGAAGGTCGTGGCCGAGTCTGCCGGCGAATTTTTACGCGCTTTTGCCGAGGCGCTTGTGATCGTGCTCATCGTGAGCTTCATCTCGCTCGGCTGGCGCAGCGGCATCGTCGTCGCACTTGCTGTGCCACTCGTGCTCGCGATTGTGATGCTCGTCATGCAAGCCTTGGGGATGAGCCTCGATCGTATTTCGCTCGGCGCCTTGATCATTGCGCTGGGTCTCCTTGTCGATGATGCGATCATCGCGGTTGAAATGATGATCGTCCGCATGGAGCAAGGCTACGACAGGTTGGCCGCGGCGAGCTATGCCTGGACCTCGACGGCATTTCCGATGCTCACCGGAACTCTGGTGACGGCGGCAGGGTTTCTGCCGGTCGGCTTCGCGCGCTCGACCACGAGCGAATATGCCGGCGGCATTTTCTGGGTGGTCGCCATCTCCCTCATCGCGTCTTGGGTGGTCGCGGTCGTCTTCACGCCTTTTCTTGGCGTCAGGCTTTTGCCGGATTTCAAGCGGCACGAAAATCACGAGGGTCATACGATTTATGCAAGCGGCCTCTATAGCCTGCTGCGGCAAATCGTGACGGTTTGCGCGCACCATAGGATCTTCGTCACCCTCTCGACCTTGGCGCTTCTCATCATTTCGCTGTGGTCGTTTCAATTCGTACAGCAGCAATTTTTTCCGTCATCCCCAAGGCCCGAGGTTCTGGCTGAACTCAGGCTTCCCGATGGATCCTCCTTTCAAGCCATGGCGGCGGCGGCAGCCAAGGTCGAAGCTGTGGCTGCGCATGATCCAGATGTCACGGCTTACACGACTTACACGGGCGGCGGGATTCCACGCTTCTTTCTTTCCATGGCTCCCGAATTGCCCAAGGAGAACTATGCCGCTTTGGTTCTGCTGACCCATGATGAAGAAGCGCGCGAAAGAGTGCGCGCGCGGCTCAATCGGTTTGCAGAGGAAGGCGGGCTTCCAGAGGCGAGATTGCGCGTCTCGATTCTCGCGCTTGGGCCGCCGGTGGGCTTTCCGGTTCAGTTTCGTGTCGTTGGAAAGGATTCAATGAAAGTCCGCACTATCGCGGAACAAGTGCGCGCGCTCATGGCGCGAGATCCCAATGTCGTCGATCCAAATCTCGAATGGAACGAATTTTCGAAATCGGTTCGTCTCGTCATCGATCAGGATCGCGCGCGGGCCCTTGGCCTGACACCGGAAGACATCAGGCAAAATTTGCAAACCTTGTTGT
>DASQCU010000273.1:0-19378 GCA_035634575.1 Beijerinckia sp. | reverse complement strand
GCACCGGCACATGGTCCGAGGGCTTGTCCTCGGCGCGTCTTTCCTTGTCGATCGTCACTTTGACGAGCCGGTCGGCGGCTTGCGGCGAGAGCAAGGCATGATCGATGCAAATGCCTTTGTTGCGCTGCCAGGCGCCAGCCTGATAATCCCAGAATGTATAAAGCCCGGCCTCATCGGTTGTCGCGCGCAGCGCGTCGGTCAGGCCAAGATTAAGCAAAGTGCGAAAGCGTGCCCGGGTCTGCGGGAGAAAAAGAGCGTCGCTTGCCCACGCCGCCGGATCATAGCAGTCGCGCGGGGTGGGGATCACATTATAGTCACCGGCGAGTACAAGCGGCTCTTCGAGTGTCAGGAGATATTTGGCATGGGCAATGAGCCGGTCCATCCAGGCAAGCTTGTAGGTATATTTCTCAGTCGCCGGCGGATTGCCGTTCGGCAGGTAAAGCGAGACCACGCGCACAATACCGGACCCGTCGGGCACAATCGCCTCGATATAACGGGCGTGTTCATCATTGGGATCGCCGGGCAGGCCACGTGTGACCTCGATCGGCGTTTTTGAGAGTACCGCGACGCCGTTGAATCCTTTTTGACCATGCACGGCGACATTATAGCCCAACGCCTCGACTTCGAGGTGTGGAAAGGCTTCGTCGATACATTTCAATTCCTGCAGGCAGAGAACGTCCGGGTTCACCTCCTTCAAATAGCGCAGGAGATGTTCGGTTCTTTGCCGGACCGAATTGACGTTCCAGGTCGCGATTTGCACGCAGCTTTTCCTTGAAATTCTCAGGTGCGGCCCAGATTAGAGCATTTTCAACCGAAGCGGCCACTGGGTTTTCGCAAAAATTGGTGCAAGAACGACTGTGAAAATGGTCCAGTCAGTTCCTGGCTATGCCATTCTGCACCGGACGGGACCGCATGAGGCGGGGCGTGTACCCATGCGGCAGAATACCCTCCCGCATGATCGCGCGGCGCAAGGGGCCAATCGCCGAAAAGGCGAGAAGTCCGGCGCCACGAATGAGGTCGATAGGAAAGAAATCGGAAAGGAGGGAGCGATTGAGGACGTCGATGCCGCTCGTGCGCAGGGAAATATCGCTGCCGTGGCGTTTTTCATAAGGTTCGAGCGCTGCCCTGCTGCCAGGGTCCCACCCTTTGGCGCGCGCATACTCCAAACATTCTACGAGAGAAGCACTGTCACGCAGACTGAGATTCAGCCCTTGAGCGGCGAGCGGCGGAAAGACATGCGCCGCCTCGCCGATGAGGGCGATGCGATGGCCCACGAGACGGCTCACACGCATCCCGGTCATAGGAAAAAAGCCGCGCTCGCCATCAATGGACATTGGACCCAAGAGTGAATGCACCTGACGCTCGATCTCGATTTCAAGTGCAGCGTCGCCGAGCGCACGGCGCCGTTCGGCCTCCCGCCGCGACATCAACCAGACAAGGCTCGAACGATGCGGGTTCGAGCCGAGCCCACGCAATGGAACCAAAGTGCAGGGGCCGGCGCGCGTGTGAAATTCTGTCGAAACCTGATGGTGAGGCTTTTCATGCGCGAGGAGGGCAGTCAGCGCGACTTGCGGATAGGTCCAGCCGCGTACACCTATGCCGGCCTTGGTCCTGGCGAGAGACGCGCGACCATCCGCGGCGACGACCAGTCTGGCTTCGATGCTATGGCCTTCCTGCGTTGTCGCGCGGACCCAATCGGGCTCAAAGACAAGATCACGCAACATGGTTTCGTAAAGGCGGAGATTGGCGGTCTCTCGCGCGATTTCGGCAAGTCCTTCGACCAGCACATTATTCTCGATATTTTCACCGAAAGCGGAAAAACCTATCTCACTGGCGGCGAAGGTGATCGAGGGAATGGGAAACCGCGAACCCGTGTCATCGATCATGCGGATTTTTTCGAGCGCGGAGCTCTTCGAGGCAAACCGCGTCCAGAGGCCCAACGCCCTGTAGAAACGTAGCGATCCTTCGAAAAGCGCAACGGTGCGCCCATTGGCGCGCGTGTCGATCTGTCCGACGCAGATAACGGAAAATCCTGCTTGCGCGAGACAAATCGCTGCGGAAAGCCCGGCAGCGCCTGCGCCCGCGACAAGAATGTCGGCGAAGGGCGTATCGGCGGAACCTGTCGAAACGGCGAAGCCCATAGAAAAATCCTTTGCCGACCTATTTAAATCGGCAAAGGCGATCTGGCGAGGCTTTAGACTTGATCCTTCGGCCCGATTTTGCGCCGAGCGCCTGTTTCAACGCTTGTCAACCGGCACATAATCGCGGCGCGGGGAGCCGACGTAGAGCTGACGCGGACGGCCGATCTTCTGGCTCGGATCCTCAATCATCTCCTTCCATTGCGCAATCCACCCGGATGTGCGCGCGACGGCAAACAGGACGGTGAACATGGAGACAGGAAAGCCCATCGCCTTCAAGGTGATGCCCGAATAAAAATCGATATTCGGATAAAGCTTTTTCTCAATGAAATATTCGTCGCTAAGTGCGATTTTTTCGAGTTCGACAGCGACATCGAGCAAGGGATCATCCTTGATGCCGAGATCGTTCAAAACTTCGTGACAGGTCTTCTGCATGATCTTGGCACGCGGATCGTAATTCTTATAGACCCGGTGGCCAAAGCCCATGAGACGGAACGGATCGTTTTTGTCCTTGGCGCGGGCGATGAATTTCGGAATATTCTCGACCGTGCCGATTTCCGTCAGCATTTTCAGTGCCGCTTCATTGGCGCCGCCATGCGCCGGACCCCAGAGGCAGGCGACACCCGCTGCAATGCAGGCAAAGGGGTTGGCGCCAGACGATCCGGCGAGGCGGACGGTCGAAGTCGAGGCATTTTGCTCGTGATCGGCGTGCAGGATGAATATGCGATCGAGCGCGCGCGCGAGGATTGGATTGACCCTATATTCCTCGCACGGCACAGCGTAGCACATGCGCAGGAAATTCGACGTATAGTCCAGGTCGTTCTTCGGATAAACGAAGGGCTGGCCGATCGTATATTTATACGCCATGGCGGCGAGCGTCGGGATCTTCGCGATCAGGCGCATAGAAGCGATCATGCGCTGGGTCGGATCCGAAATGTCGGTTGAATCGTGGTAGAAGGCCGATAGCGCGCCGACACTCGCGACCATGACAGCCATTGGATGGGCATCGCGGCGGAAGCCCTGGAAGAAACGCGCCATCTGCTCATGCACCATCGTATGGCGCGTGATCCGGTGATCAAAATCGGCCTTTTGCGCGGCTGTCGGCAGTTCCCCGTAAAGCAGGAGATAGGCGGTTTCGAGGAAGTCCCCTTCTTCGGCCAGCTGATCGATCGGATAGCCCCGATAAAGAAGAACGCCTTCGTCGCCATCTATGTAAGTGATCTTCGATTCACAGCTCGCCGTGGAGGTGAAGCCGGGATCATAAGTGAACATCCCGGTTTGGCCGTAGAGCTTGCCGATATCGACCACCGCAGGACCAATCGATCCGGTTTTGACCGGCATATTGACCGAGGTGTCGCCGAAATTGAAGGAGCCGGTCGTTGCGCTCATGAAGTTTGCCTTCTCTTAGGTGGTCGACATATTCGAGCCAGGTTCCCCCAGTCTTTTGCCGGCTGGATCGCGGAACCCTGGCTGCACGGCTAGGCTGTGCCGCGCAGAACACCTATCGCATCGGCAGATCCTGTCAAGCGCGGGGAAATTGCGACTTAGGTCGCGAGACTTCAGACGGCGCAGCTCTTGCGCCTTTTTTCGAGACGGCGCCCCATTTCGGGCAAAGCGCCTTTATCGTTCTTGCAATGCGCAAGCTGCTGCTTCGCGCCTCAACCTGCCTGATCCCTCAAGCGCCCAAGGCTTTCCTCGCGGCCAAGCACTTCCAAGACATCGAAAATGCCGGGCGAGGTCGAGCGTCCCGTCAAGGCCGCGCGCAAAGGCTGCGCAACCTGGCCGAGTTTCACTCCCGTTTCCTCAACATATTCGCGCACGGCCGCTTCTGTGCTCGCGGCGCTCCAGACAGGCAGCGCGGAAAAGCGCGGTAAAAGATTCGCGATATGGGCGCGCCCGCCCGTGTCGAGGATGTTTGCTGCCTTTGCGTCGAGCGGCAGCGGGCGCGTCGCGAACAGGAAATTCGCGCCATCGAGCATTTCGATCAAGGTCTTTGCCCGTTCCTTCAGACCGGGCATGGCAGCACGCAATTTTTCGCGCATGGCGGCATCGAATTGGTCCGCGATTTGCCGGCCATTGGGCAGATAGGGCAGGGTCGTTTCAAGCGCTTCGACGAGATGCTCGTCCTTGCTCGCCCGCACATAATGGCCGTTCATGTTTTCGAGTTTGACGAAATCGAATCGCGCGGCGGAGCGATGGACATGTTCGAGATCGAAAGCCTCGATCATCTCCTCGGTCGCGAAGAACTCCTTATCGCCCTGGCTCCAACCGAGCCGCACCAGATAATTGCGCAAAGCCTCAGGCAGATAGCCCATGCCGCGATAGGCATCGACGCCGAGTGCGCCGTGCCGTTTCGACAATTTGGCGCCATCCGGCCCATGGATCAGGGGAATATGCGCCATGGAGGGAACATCCCAGCCGAGTGCCTGATAGATCTGCATCTGGCGCGCAGCATTGGTCAGGTGATCATCGCCGCGGATGATCTGAGTGACCCCCATGTCGTGATCGTCGACGACGACAGCAAGCATGTAGGTCGGCGTGCCGTCTGAGCGCAGCAGCACGAGATCGTCGAGATCCTTATTGGCCCAGGTCACCCGGCCTTGCACTTTGTCTTCAAGGACTGTTTCCCCTTCCAGTGGCGCTTTCAAGCGAATAACCGGCTTGACGCCCGGCGGCGCTTCCGACGGCGAGCGATCGCGCCAACGTCCGTCATAGCGGGGCGGCCTTTTCTCGGCGCGGGCCTTCTCCCGCATCTCATCGAGCTCTTGCGGCGTCGCATAGCAATAATAGGCATTGCCCGAGGCGAGCAGACTCATCGCCGCTTCGCGATGGCGTTCGGCCCGCTGGAACTGATAGATGACCTCACCATCCCAATGGAGGCCAAGCCAGGAAAGCCCATCAAGGATCGCTGCAATCGCCGCTTCGGTGGAGCGTTCACGATCGGTGTCCTCGATCCGAAGCAGCATTTTGCCTCCGGCATGCCTCGCGTAGAGCCAGTTGAACAAAGCCGTGCGCGCTCCGCCGATATGGAGAAAGCCTGTCGGGGAGGGCGCGAAGCGTGTAACCACCTCATCGGGCATAACAAAAATCCTGCACAGCTGGATGCTTGAAAATATAGGCCGAGCCCGGCTTTTCGAGCCCAATGCACGGTGAGAGGTCGTGTAGCATGGAAACCTCGAAAGAAAAGTGGCCTTGGCCTGGGACTTGCGGTTAATTAGCGAGACTGCCGAGGTCTCGCTCGGCGCATCGGCTTCGAGTGCTCATGGCTCCATCGGCCACAACAGCAATTGCCAAGGGCCGTTTTGCCGGGGAGCGCGGCCTTGCCGCCAGACTGGGTGGCCTCTTCGAGCGATTCGGTGCGAGGTTCCTGCAAGCCTTGGAGACCGAGGCTGCACTGCGCCGTTTCTTCCTCTGGCTACCCGTCTCTGCGGGGGCCGGGGTGGTCGTTTACCTTTGTGCCGATCACGAGCCCCACCTGTGGTTCGCGGGGATGGCCAGCTCGATCTGCGCGGCGCTCGCCTGGCTGACACGCGAAAAACGGCTTGCCTCTTTTCTCCTGGCTGGGCTTTGCGCGTTTTTCACTGGGCAGCTTTCTGCAGGTCTGCGCGCGGCGCGGGTCGCCGCGCCGGTGCTCGACCATGTGCGGATTGCGACCGTTGAAGGCTATATCGAGCAAATGGATTTCCGGCCGACCGGCGCGCGCTTCATCCTGCGCGTGAGCGCGGCGGAGGGTTTGCGTCCAGAAGAAACACCCTATCGCGTGCGGCTTTCGACGCGTCGCGCCCCGCCTTTCGGAGCTGGCACCTATGTGAGCCTCAAGGCGCGACTCCTGCCGCCCTCCCGCGCAAGCCTGCCGGGCGGCTATGATTTCGCACGCGATGCCTGGTTCGCCGGCCTCGGCGCCGTCGGCAATGCGCTCGGCAAGATCGAAGTCGTCGATCCGCCTGATCCCCCGGATTTTCTGCTGGGCAGCATGATGGCGATTGATCGCGGACGCAATGTCCTCGCGCTTAGAATCGACCGAATCGTCGGTGGCGACGCGGGAGCCATCGCCGCCGCCATGGTGACCGGCAAGCGCGATCTCCTGTCGGAAGAGGCAAAGGACGTCATTCGCGAGGCCGGTATTTTCCATATCATCACGATTTCCGGCGTTCAGATGACGCTCGTCGCCGCGATTTTTTTTGTCGGGCTGCGCCGGCTGCTGGCTTTGAGCCGGACGCTTGCCTTGCGTTATCCGATCAAGAAATGGTCGGCTGGCGTCGCAATGCTGGCGGCAATTGTCTATGATGTCGCGACGGGCTCGCGGGTCGGAACAGAACGCGCCTTGTTCATGACTCTGATCATGCTCGCCGCCGTGCTCCTGGATCGGCAAGCGCTGACGATGCGCAATCTCGCTATTGCCGCTCTGATTGTGATCCTCATCGAGCCCGAAGCGATCACGGGCGCGAGCTTTCAGCTTTCCTTTGCCGCAGTGGCGGCGCTCGTTGCTGTCTATGAAGCCCGCATGGAGGCGCTCGCCCGCGAGCGTGAAGACTTGTATGCCGCCCGCCCGCATAAAAATGGCGCTTGGCAACGGCTTTTTCAAAGCCTTGGGGCTTGGGTGCGGGGAGGACCGGGCGGGCTCTTTTTCGCGACTTTCTGCGCAACTTCCGCAACAGCCTCCTTCATGGCTTATGATTTTCATGAGCTCAGCCCTTATGTGCTGCTCGGCAATCCGCTTACGCTTTCCATCATCGAAATCTTCGCCATACCCGGCGCCATTCTCGGCACGCTGCTTTATCCGCTCGGACTCGATATCTGGGTCTGGCATTATGTCGGTGCGGGAATCAGTTTCATCATGTGGGCCGCGCGCATCGTCGGCACATTGCCCGCTGCGACGATCCATCTGCCGGCCTTTGCACCCTGGTCGATAATATTCCTGACCTTGGCGGTGCTCTCCATTGTCCTCTGGCGGACCATGTTTTTGCGCGCCACTGCGATCCCCCTTGCTGCGGTTGGCCTTTACGGCGCCGTTAGCGGCCCTTCCTTCGACGTTGCTGTGGCACCCTCTGGCGATGCGGTGGCTCTGCGCTCCGAACATGGCAGGCTGGAGGTGATCGGTCCCCGGCCGAGCGCTTTCGGAATGGAGCAATGGCTGCGTGCGGATGCCGACGGGCGTGCGGCCGCCGAAGCCCATCAAAGATCGGCTTGCGATAAAATCGGCTGCGTCGGCCGGCTCGCCGATGGACGGTCGGTTGCGCTTGTTCTCGACAAAGCCGGCTTCGCCGAGGATTGCACGCGCGCCCATGTGCTGGTCACGCCTCTCTTCGCACCAACGGGTTGTGCCGCCCCGATCGTGATCGACCGCGACCGGCTGAAACAGACCGGCGCGCTCGCTTTGACATTCGATGAGGAAGGAGCGCGGACAAGCACGGCACGTGCGCCGGAAGAAGACCGGCCCTGGTCGCGGGCGCCGAAACCGACCTGGGGCAAGACCGCGCCGCTCCCGCGTACCAACAAAATTGGGGCGGGATCCAAGAGCGAGGCTGCTACGAGGAGTGAAATTGTTCCCCCGGCTGATTCGAGGAGAGACGGGGATATCGACAGGAACGTGGATCAAGAGAGCGACGCCGACTTCGATGATTATGCGCCGCTTGATTGACGGCCAGGATGCGGGGGTTCCTTTTGACCGCTCGGCGGTGCGGATCTCGACTCGCCGTCAATAGCGGCGGATGAGGCTCACAAGCTTGCCTTGGATACGCACCCGGTCAGGCCCGAAAATTCGGGTTTCATAGGCGGGATTGGCAGCCTCCAGCGCGATCGATGCACCGCGCTTGCGCAGCCGCTTCAGGGTTGCCTCCTCGTCGTCGATCAAGGCCACGACAATATCGCCCGTCTCGGCGGTATCCTGCTTGCGGATCACGACGGTATCGGCATCAAAGATGCCGGCCTCAATCATCGAATCGCCGCGGACTTCGAGGGCGTAATGCTCGCCGGGGGAGAGCATTTCCGGCGGCAGGCTGATGGTATGGCTGCGGTTTTGCAATGCGGTGATCGGCGTGCCAGCGGCAATCCGGCCCATGACCGGGATCGCGACAATGGAACGTCCGAGATCATCGTCGGAGGCAGCCAAAGGCATGGGGCGGACGCGTCCAAGATTGCCCTCGATGACGCTCGGGGCGAATTTCTTGCCCCGATTGACTTCGGGAGGAGTCGCGGAATCGGGCAACCGCAAGACTTCGAGCGCGCGGGCGCGGTTGGGCAGGCGGCGGATGAAGCCGCGTTCCTCGAGGGCCATGATCAGACGGTGGATGCCGGACTTGGAGCGTAGATCGAGCGCATCCTTCATTTCGTCGAAGGAGGGCGGAACGCCGGTCTCCTTGAGGCGCTCGTGAATGAAACGCAAAAGCTCGCTCTGCTTTTTGGTCAACATCGGCTACTGCCCTCTTCACGACACAGGATCGGGCGGTTCAGCCCCCAATCGCCATTTGTCACGGCGCCATATATTGCGCTGTAGCTTTAAACAAATGGTGAACAGACTGTATATGTTCGCTCTGTGTTCCGCAAGCCTTTCCATAAGCAAAAATGCGTTGGCGGACCAACGCATTTTCTTAAATCCAGATCAATTTTTTTCAGCCGGCCGGTCCGAATGGAAGACAGCCTCGGCCTCTACAGCCAGCGGCGGGGTCCCACATCGCTACCGCCGCCAAGGATGGCGCGCCAGACCACCAGCACGATGACCGCGCCGATGGTGGCGCCGATAAAGCCCGCACCCTGATCTTCTCGATACCACCCGACGGCCTGGCCGAGATAGGTCGCGACAAAGGCGCCGGCTATGCCGAGAAGGCAGGTCATGATGAACCCGCTCGGATTATTTGGCGCGGGCGAGAACCAACGGGCGAGCAAGCCCGCGACAAAGCCGATAATGATGGTCCAAATCACCCTGCCCATGCGGGAACCTCCGAGGCGGGAAGACAAACATCTCAAGACTTATACCAAGGGTCGCAAAAGCGCCCCTTGGTTCCTTTCTCGAATTTCCGCTATTTCTTGAGCTTTGGCGGAAATTCGAGAGTGGCACCAACGGTCATTCTTTATGACCATTGGTATTAGAGCGCGCGCCTTCCGTTTCAACAGAAGCGGAAAGGCACACCATAGCGCTGTCCAACCGCTCATATTCTGTCGTCTAAATCGCTGAGCACGGTTCGCGCGACGAAGCCTGCGATCAATGCGCCGACGATCGGGGCAAGCCAGAACAGCCAAAGCTGCGAGATATAGGCGCCGCCAGCAAAAAGTGCCGGACCGGTACTGCGGGCCGGATTGACCGAAGTATTGGTGACCGGGATGGAAATGAGGTGAATAAGGGTCAGGGCTAGGCCGATCGCAAGCCCAGCGAACCCGACCGGCGCGCGAACCGATGTCGCGCCCAATATGATGAACACAAAGAAGAAGGTGAGCAGGACCTCGATGATGAGGCAGGATAACAGCGGATATTTGCCTGGGCTGAGATCGCCATAGCCATTTGCGGCAAAGCGGCCGAGGACAAAACCAGGTTGGCCGCTGGCAATGACGTATAAAACCGCCGCAGCGAGGATGGCGGCCAGCACCTGGATAATGATGTAAGGCAATACATCGCTTGCCGGAAACCGGTTACCGGCCCAAAGGCCTACGGTGACCGCCGGGTTGAAATGACCCCCGGAAATATATCCGACCGCATAGACCATGGTCAGTACGGTGAGGCCGAAGGCGAGGGCGACGCCCGCGAAACCTATGCCTAATTGTGGAAATGCGGCGGCGAGCACGGCGCTACCGCAGCCGCCAAACGTAAGCCAGAAGGTGCCTAGAAATTCGGCGCTCAAACGTTGAGTTAATGTCATGGTTTCAGCCCCCAATAAAAATTCATTCTTAAAGAGCAATTTGTGCTCACAAATGATGCAGAGCACTTGATACAAGGGTCACGAAGGGCGACCTTTGGTTAACTTCTCGAATTTCCCCTTTCTTGATGGTTGAAGGAAATTCAGTACTGCCCATTTCCCTCGGAATGCCAGGCTTTTGGGATGTATGAAGTCTCGTTTTTGCTCAAGTGGCAGTAATAAATAAGCAGCCGACTTACTTGGCCACGTCGATTACGTTGATCCAAGCTGTCCGGCGTGTCAATCTTTCGCGTCCGGCGGCGCTATATACTTCCAGCGGAAAGCCTGATGATGCGACAGGGTTCACCACCGGAAGCGGCAGGCGCACCCGCGTCGCGGATCAGGAGGCACTGCGCTTCGGCCAGCACACGCAAAAGTGAGGAATCCTGTGCCGCGAATGGCGTGACGACAGGCAGCCCCCCGTCCTGCGGCACGAGAGACGCCCGCAAGAAATCCTGCCGGTCATCATTGGCGGGAAGTGCTGTTCCAAGGATAGCCGGTTCGCTCCAGTCTTTGCCAGCGTCAGGATCACCGCAAAGGGCGCGCACGAGAGGCTTCAAAAAAAGCACGCCGCAGACGACCGAGGAAACTGGATTGCCTGGCAGGCCGAGGATTGCCATGTCGCCCAGTCTGCCATGGATGAGCGGCCTGCCGGGCCGCATGGCAATCCGCCAAAAGCCGAGTTCCATCCCCTCATTGGCAAGCGCCGTCCTGACGAGATCGTGATCGCCAACCGAAGCGCCGCCAAGAGTCACGAGCACATCCGCCTGTGCGTCGCGGGCGGCTCTGATCCCTGCCTCCAGGGCTGCGAAGTCATCGCCAGCTATGCCGAGATCGAGCGGCTCGCCGCCCGACATTTCGACGAAAGCCGCGATCGCAAATGTATTCGAGGCAATGATTTGATTGGCTGTGACAGGCTCGCCTGGCCGGACCAATTCGTCGCCAGTCGCGAGGATCGCGACCCGGGGGCACCGCGTCACGAGAAGGTCGGCGTGGTTCATTGCGGCAGCAAGCGCGATCTCGGCAGGACCGAGCCGCCGGCCCGCTTTTAGCAAAATCTCGCCTTCCGTGAAATCGAGGCCCGCCGCACGCACGTAGCGTTTGGGCGCCACGCTCTGCGCCGACACCACGAACCCGCCTTCCAGCCGGGCATTTTCCTGAATGAGGATTGCATCCGCGCCGTCCGGCACTGGTGCGCCGGTGAAGATCCGCACGGTTTGGTGCGGCCCGACGGTGCCGGCAAAACCATGCCCTGCCGCGCTCTCGCCGATCAATTCGAGTCTGACGGGAAGCTCGGCGAGATCGCGGGCGCGCACCGCATAGCCGTCCATTGCGGAAACGGCGAGCGGCGGCTGCGTGCGTTTTGCGACGAGATCCGCAGCGAGCGTACGGCCGAGCGCTTGCGCCAGGGCCACGCTCTCGGCGTTGCGCGGACCACGCGCGGAACTCAGAATTCTCGCGCGGGCGTCAGCAACGGAAAGCGGCTTGTCGGGGTTCATGCGCCTTCGCGTGTCCAGTCGCCGGATTTGCCGCCATGCTTTTCCACAAGGCTGATCCCTTCGATCCGCATGAAACGATCCGCCGCCTTCAACATATCGTAAATCGTGAGGCAGGAGACAGCGACAGCGGTGAGCGCCTCCATTTCGACGCCAGTCTGGCCGGAAACCTTGGCGAGTGCGCGCACATGAAAGCCGGGTAGAGCAGGGTCTGGCTCGAAATCCACCGTCACCTTGGTGAGCAGCAAGGGATGGCAAAGCGGGATCAATTCATGGGTTTTCTTCGCCGCCATGATCCCGGCAATGCGGGCGGCGCCCGTCACATCGCCTTTCTTGGCATCGCCGGAAAGTGCGAGATCCAGCGTTTCTTTCCGCATCACGATCCTGCCTTCGGCAATCGCCAGGCGCTCGGTCACGGCTTTGTCCGAGACATCGACCATGGCGGCCTGGCCGGAGGAGGAAAGATGCGAGAGCTGGGTCATCAGAAAGGAGACAGGAGTTTATGCGTCGCGGCTGCCACGTCGTCTTGGCGCATCAGGCTTTCGCCGACGAGAATAGTCGATATTCGATGCGCTTGCAGGCGTAAACAATCCTGATGCGTGAAGATCCCGCTTTCGCCGACAATGATCCGGTCGTGCGGGATTTTCTCGGCGAGCCTTTCGCAAGTCTCGAGCGACACCTTGAACGTATGCAGATCCCGATTGTTTATGCCGACGAGACGGGTCTCGAGACGCAAGGCGCGGGGGAGTTCGGCCTCGTCATGAATCTCGACGAGAATATCCATGGAAAGATCATGCGCCGCGCGGGTGAGCGCGCTTGCCTCTTCGTCCGTGACGCAGGCCATGATGATCAAGATGCAATCGGCGCCCCAGGCGCGGGCTTCATAGACCTGATAGGGATCGAACATGAAGTCCTTGCGCAAAACGGGGAGATGAGTCGCATGACGCGCCGCGGCGAGGAATTCAGGCTTGCCTTGAAACGATGGCGTGTCGGTGAGCACGGAAAGGCAGGCCGCTCCCCCCGCCTCATAGGCGCGGGCGAGAGCGGGCGGATCAAAATCGGCACGGATCAGGCCCTTTGAGGGGCTGGCTTTCTTGATTTCGGCGATGAGCGCGATCTTATCGTCCGCGTGCTTGGCCTCGATCGCTTTGACAAATCCGCGCGGCGGCTCCTGCGCTTCAGCCTCGCGGATCAGAGTTTCGAGAGGCATCAGCACCTTGGCCTCGCGAATTTCATGACGCTTGTAGGCTTCGATCTGCTTCAAGATGTCGGACATTGGATCTAACCTTGCAATCTACCTTGTCGCGCCGGGGAGGGGCGAGGAACTGCCCTGGTTCGAGACTTTCACGAGCTTGGCAAGTGTCCCGGCGGCGCGCCCCGAATCGAGCGCCGCCCCGGCCAGAGCCGCGCCTTCTGTCAGGTCCCGCGCTTTTTCGGCAATGACGAGCGCGGCGGCGGCGTTCAGGATTGCAATATCGCGGTAGGCATTTCTTGCTCCGCCGAGCACGGCATTGAGCGCAGCCGCATTGGTCATGGCATCGCCACCCTTGAGTTCGGCGAGGTTGGCGCGCGAAAGGCCCGCCATCTCCGGCGTGATCTCGAAGGAGCGGATTTCGCCTGCTTCAAGCGCGGTCACGAAGGAAGGGCCGGTCACGGTCAATTCGTCGAGCCCATCGGAGCCATGCACGAGCCAGACCCGCTCGGACCCTAGGTTTTTGAGCACTTGTGCGAGAGGCTCGAGCCAGGCCGGAGAAAACACACCGAGAAGCTGGCGTTTGACACCAGCTGGATTGGAAAGCGGCCCGAGGAGGTTGAAAATCGTGCGCGTCCCGAGTTCGGCCCGCGCTGCCGCGACATGGCGCATTGCTGCATGATGCGCCTGAGCCATCATGAAACCCACCCCCGCCTCGCCAATGCACGCTTCGACATGCGTCGGAGTGAGCCCGATCATGACTCCGAGCGCGGTCAGCACATCGCTCGCCCCTGAGCGCGACGAGGCGGCGCGATTGCCGTGCTTGGCAACCGGCACGCCACAGGATGCGACGATCAGTGCTGCCAGCGTTGAGACATTATAGGTCCCGTGCCCATCGCCGCCCGTGCCGACGATGTCAATGGCGCCGGGCGGCGCCTCGACCCGCAGCATTTTGGCGCGCATCGCAATCACGGCGCCGGCGATCTCGTCGATCGTTTCGCCTCGCACACGCAAAGCCATCAGAAAGCCGCCCAATTGGGCGGGAGTAACATCGCCCGAGAGGATATGATCGAAGGCCAGCTCAGCCTCGGCGCGCGTCAGGTTCGAGCCGGTCGCGACCTTGGCAATGAGAGGTTTGAACACGTCCATACAAAGTCCTTGAGAGCGCGTTTTCAGGCTGGAAGCTGAGAACTAGAACGCCGCTTGCCGTTCGTTCTTATTCCATTCCGCGGCAAGGTCGAGAAAATTCGCAAGAATCCGCAAGCCATGTTCCGATTCTATGCTTTCGGGATGAAATTGCACGCTGTGGACGGGCAGGCTTTTGTGCGAGAGCCCCATGATGAGGCCATCCGTCTCAGCCGTGACCTGAAGATCATCCGGCAGGCCGGCGCGCTTAACGATGAGGGAATGATAGCGCGCCGCGCGAAACGCCCCGTTGATCCCGTGAAACACCGTTTCACCGTGATGTTCGATCAAGGCGAGCTTGCCGTGAACAGGCGTTGGCGCGCGGATGATTTCGCCACCAAAGGCCTGCCCGATCGCCTGATGCCCAAGGCAGACACCGAAGATCGGAATGGTCGTCCCCGCCGATTTGATCAGATCGAGGCAAATGCCGGCGTCCTCGGGACGGCAGGGACCGGGCGACAAGACGATCGCGTCCGGGCGAGACTGGATGATCTCGCCAGTGCTGATGCGGTCATTGCGGTGAACGGCAACGTTTGCCCCCAGAGTCCCCAGGTAATGCACCAGGTTCCAGGTAAAGCTGTCATAATTGTCGATAAGCGTGATGGTCGTCATGCGCAGCGAGTTTAGAATTGATCGCCCACGCCATCAATGCGAACAGGCGAAGGGAAATATGGATTTAAACTTCGTGCCCCCTTCGACAGCGGCGGAAAGGATCATGTTGCCGCAGACATGACCGGGCAGGAAGATTGCCCGATGCACATTGCCGTCCACGCCAAAGGTGAGGTCGGAGAGCTTCTTGTCGGCCACCATGTTTATGCCATGCCTAACCCCTTGAGCAGGCAGGAGATTCTCGAAAATCTTGACATTTATGACGGTGCTTTGATCGGTCGCCTGTGGCGGACCGGACAAGGTTAGATCGACGAGGATTGCATTCCAATCCTGTTCCTTCAGCCGGGCATCGAGCGCACCGTCGATGCCAGGTTCTGGCAAAGGATCCGAGACCTTGCCGCTTGCCGAATAGAAAAGGCGATAATCAACTTTTGTGACCTGCGGCACATCGGCGGCGAATGCCGGAACGAAAGTCGCAAAAATCGCGGCGGGGAGAGCAGCGATCGCTTTGAACAAAGAGAGTCTCAAGCATTCCTCCTCGGGTCCATGCGGGCGCAGTCCATGATCTTGATGGAGATCAGTCTAACCCAGGTGTGTCTCGCTTCTATTGCCCGCGCTTCGCGCGTGTCGCGAAACGCACGGCTTCCTCCGCCGCGCGGAACAGGGCTTGTGCCTTGTTCACGCATTCGCGCTGCTCGGAGGCGGGATCCGAATCATAGACGATGCCGGCGCCCGCCTGGACGTGCATCACATTGTCCTTGACGATCGAGGTGCGCAGCACGATGCACGTGTCCATCTCGCCGGAGGCCCCGAAATATCCAATGCAGCCGCCATAAATACCGCGCTTATCGACCTCCAATTCATCGATAATTTCCATCGCGCGGACTTTTGGCGCGCCTGACACCGTGCCTGCCGGAAATCCGGCGCAAAGCGCATCGATCACATCATGTTTTGGGTCGAGTCGGCCTTCGACATTCGACACGATGTGCATGACATGGCTGTAACGTTCGATCGCGAATTTTTCGGTGACCTCGACCGAACCGATCGCGGCGACGCGGCCAACGTCATTGCGGCCGAGATCGAGCAGCATCAAATGCTCGGCGCATTCCTTTTCATCGTTGAGAAGGTCTCGCGCAAGGCGCTCATCCTCGGCCTTGGTCTTGCCGCGCCAGCGCGTCCCCGCGATGGGGCGGATCGTGACCTTTCCCTCGCGCACGCGGACGAGAATCTCCGGGCTGGAACAAACGATCTGGAAAGTTCCAAAATCGAGATAACAAAGAAAGGGCGCGGGGTTGACCCGCCGCAAGGCGCGGTAGAGCGAAAAGGCCGGCAAAGCGAAAGGCGCCGAGAAACGCTGCGACAGAACCACCTGAAAAATATCGCCGGCGCGAATATAATCCTTGGCGCGCTCGACCATATCGAAAAAGCGTGCCTCATCCGTGTTCGATTTCGGCGGGCTTGCCACGAGAAGCGGATCGGCGGCGAGACTCTCATGCGCGAGCGGCCCTTCGAGGGTCGCGACAACGGCATCGATCCGCGCGATTGCCCGATCATAGGCCGCCCGCGCCGAGATGTTGTCGGCTGGACGTAGAGGAGTCACGACGAAAATCTCGTCCTTGACCGTGTCGAAAACCACCATCACGGTTGGCCGCATCATGATCGCATCGGGCACGCCGATCGGATCGGGCTTTGCCTCGGCGAGCTGCTCCATCTGCCGGACCATGTCATAGCTCAGATAGCCGAATACACCGGCAGCCATGGGTGGCAGGCCTTCGTCGGCATCGATGGAGGAGTTTGCGATGAGTGTGCGCAGCGCCGCGAGCGGCGGCTCGGGGCAGGGCGTGAAACTCTCGGGATCGATCAACGCGCGCGTGTTGATTTCAGCCCGAGCGCCAAAGGCGCGCCAAACAATGTCCGGATCGAGGCCGATCATCGAATAGTGCCCGCGCGCGGCCCCGCCTTCGACCGATTCGAGGAGAAATATGCGGCCGTCGCGCCCGGCTGAGAGTTTCAGGAAGGCGGAAACCGGGGTTTCAAGATCGGCAATTAGGCGCGTTGAAACGAGGCAGGGCTTACCCGCCTCATAAATTTGCGCGCAGGCCTCAAAGGAGGGTTCGAACATTTCCATGCGGGTTCAATAAGCGCCTGTCGCGGCGGTCAGGGCCTGCATATTGACCCGGGTGCCGAGATCACTTTCGAGCTTGGCAAGATATTGCGAGATCATGTCGTCGATGAGCCCGTTCTTGACTTCATTGGAAAGAGCCGCGAGATCTTTCGCCGTAATGTCCATCGGCGGTACGGCAGCGTCAGTGACTTGAAACAGAATGCGGCCGCCTTTTGTATCCGCGACCGAACCCGCGCCGTGAACGCCGACGTTGAAGATCTGCGCGACGGCATTGGCGGGCAGCGATGCCGAACCAGAGCGTTTCACATCATTGGCCTGTTCGACCGTGAGATTGCCTGCTTCCTGCGCAACCTGATCCAGGCTCGTTCCCTCGTCGATCTTCTTGATGAGGTCGGCGCTCTTGGCTGAGAGGCGCTTTGCTGTTTCATCGTCGCGCCAGGCCTTTTCGACCTGCGGCTTCACCTCGTCGAGCTTTTGCTGGCGCGCTGGATCTATGCTCGCGACCTCGAACCATTGATAGCCGCCATCGGCCATTGTCAGCGTGTCATTATCGACGCCGACATCTGATGCAAAGGCAGCTTTCAACAGCGCAGCACCATTGACCAGGCCTTGCACTGGAGCGCCTTGCTTGTCATGTCCGGCGGTATCGATCGCATCGATGCTGCGGACCTCCAGCCCGACAGTTTTCGCCGCCTCTGCCAGGGACTTGCCCGAGCTGCGTTGATCTTCGATCTGATCGTGCAGATTTGCGGCCTCACCTTTCGCTTGAGCCAAGGCGATCTCGTGCTTGAGATCGTCCTCGACCTCGGCAAAGGGCTTGAGGCTTGCGGGGATGATTTTGGTCACCCGCAGGAGAATGCTGCCGAATTGCGCCTTGACCGGCGCACTGACCGCGCCTTCCGGCAGGGCAAAGGCGGCATCGGCCACGCCTTTGTCGACCAAAGCATCCCGTGTCACCAAGCCGAGGTCCACATCTTTTGATGTCAGCTTCCGTTCGGCGATCAAGGCATCGAATGTTTTGCCCTGATCAATCTCCATGCGTGCGGCCGTGGCCGCTGCTTCGTCAGGGAAGACGATCTGCTCAATCGCGCGTTTCTCCGGGCTTGTGAAGCGCTCGTTCTTCACTTCCTCATAGCGCTTTTGCGCCTGTGCCTCGGAAACAGCTTCGGGCTTAGCGAGTGAAGCCGGCGTCAAGGTCAGGGTTACGAGCTTGCGAAATTCCGGTGTGCGATAGCCTTGCGCGCGATCGTCAAAATATTTTTGCAGCTCCTCTTGCGATGGCGGCGGGATTTCGCCAGCGGCAGAAGGCGGCAGGACGAAATAACCGACGCTTCTCGTTTCAGATTGATAACGATGGATGGGCTCGAGCATGGCCTTGGGTACTGCCAGCCCAAAGATAAGGGCATCGGTAATTTCATGGCGGAGATAGACATTGCGCTGGTCGCGCACGAAGCCCTTCTCGGTCAGGCCGTTGTCGCGCAAAAGCTCTTCAAAACGCTGGCGATCGAAACTGCCGTTGATACCTTTGAAACTATCGTCATTGACGATCGTCTTGGCGAGGTCCTGATCGCTGATCGCGAGGCCGAGTGACTTCGCTTGCTCATCGAGGGCTGCCCCGCTGACCAGACGCGCGAGCACCTGCCGGTCGAGACCAAACATGCGCGCCTCGTCATTGGTGATGGCGCGCCGGGCCTGACGTTGCAGCCGTTGCAATTCTGTCTGATAGGCGTTGCGATAGGCTTCTGTCGTAATCTCCGAGCCACCTACGCTCGCCAATTTATTGGCGCCGAAATTACGGAAAATATCGCCGATGCCCCAGATCGCGAAGCTCAAGATGATGAAGCCCATCACGATCGCCAAGATAGAGCGGCCGATCCAGCCCTGGCTCGCGGCGCGCAAACTTTCCAGCATGGTACGGCTTATCTCCGATTCGTGGCGGCTCTCCGGGGCATATTTAAAGTCACCCGGCCATATAAGGAAGGGGACATACCGCATGCGACGGTGTGACCTTTTTACCTTAATGTGTGGCTGATGCTAAGCAATTGAACCTGGAAACCAACGGAAAGCTCGCCATGACGCAGAGACCGCGCCCGCTCCTTGCCGGAAACTGGAAGATGAACGGCTTGCGCAAGGGGCTCGCCGAAATCGAAGCCATTCGCGCGGGTGTCGCGGCTGGCGGTGCTGGACAGGCGGAAGTGCTTGTGTGCCCGCCAGCGATTTTGCTCATGGCGGCGGAGAAAATTTGCGAGGGCTCTCCAATCGTGCTTGGCGGCCAGGATTGCCATGTCGAACCAAGCGGTGCCTTCACAGGTGATATTTCCGCCGAAATGTTGAAGGATGCCGGTGCCTCCTACGTGATCCTCGGCCATTCCGAACGGCGCTCATTGCATCGCGAATCGAACGATCTGATACGGGCAAAGGCCATTGCCGCGCTGCGGGCGGGCCTCACCGCGATTATCTGCGTCGGCGAAACCAGGGCCGAACGTGAGGCGGGAGAAGCTTTACCTGTGGTCGGGGCGCAATTGGAGGGATCGATCCCGCCCGATTCGGTGCCTCAGTCCATTGTCATCGCCTATGAACCGGTCTGGGCGATCGGCACCGGCCTGACGCCGACGCTGGAGGATGTCGCCGAAATGCACAGCTTCATTCGCAGCCAGTTGGATTTGCTGCTGCGCGGGCAGGGCGACACAATCCGCATTCTTTACGGCGGTTCGGTGAAGCCCGGCAATGCCGCCGAACTCATG
>DASQCU010000272.1:0-5938 GCA_035634575.1 Beijerinckia sp. | reverse complement strand
CGGTTGGCCTGGAAGCGAAGACCTTCTCTTGTGCGGGATTGGGCGGACCTGGCATGGTCGGACATAGATAGTTCTCCGGTTATTTCCGGGAACTCTATACGGTAATATAACCGAATATAAGGTATTAGTACCGAATATCTTCATCGCACAATCAGCTATCTCCGGCGTGATTGACCGGATCTGACGACACCTTGTATCGCGGCCGCCCATTCGATCCGGACACCGCGAATTGGCGCTGCGTTATGGCTTTCAAGATCGAACGTCCCGGCGATGGCGCCGCGCTGAATGCGCTTCAAATAGCGCTTGCCATCGGCGGTCCGAACCGCCGCCTCCCAGCCGATGACTTCCTGGGCATCGGTTCCTTGGCGCCAGCAGATGATGACATCGCCTGGGTCGTAGCGCGGCCACATGCTGTCGCCCTCGACTTCAAAAGCAATCGCATCATGAGGAATCGGGAATGGAACCTCGATCTCATAGAGGCCTTCGGGCGGGATCTGTTCGAACTCCGGCAAAATTTCCGCGCCCGCGCCAATTCGGCCGACAACCTGAACATGATTGCCGGGAGTCGGAGCCCCGACGCCTTCCAGAAGCCAGGCTGCCGTCGTCTTCAGGACCGGTGCGAGCGAGATCAGCGTTTCCGTCGTGATCCCGCGGCGATCTCCATTCTTGACCGCCCGTTTCAGATTGCGGATCGCGTCCGGCTTCTTGGCTGCGAGCGAAGCAGCATGCGCCGAGAGCCCTAAGGCTGTCAGGCGGCTTTCGATACGGAAAAGTACATCTTCAAGATCCATTTCGGTAGAATAGCCGATTTTTTTTAAAAAAGCATGAGGTAAAAATACCTTGACGAGTACGGTAATTATACCGTACTCGGGAGCTGGGCAGCGACTTATGCCCGACACCTTGATGACCGACAGAGGGAATGTCCGTGCCAGTTTCCGTTGTAGTTCAAAAAGCCCGCTGGACGGGTGAAAGAATCGCCCGCCTCGGATTTCTTCTCGGGCTTGGTTGGGACGCCAAACGGATAGCCGAAGATCCACTCATCACCTCGACGCCCAATAATGTCCATCGTCAGGCGCAAAGATTTGGACTTGCGTTTCGAGCAGCGGCCGCAGCAACCTTGCGTCTGCCGCCGGAAACGGCAAGCCTTTATGACGCCGCCGCGGCTAAACGCAATCTCACCCGGGAATCCGTCATCCGCCTCTTGTTGATGGTCGTCGCCGCTGACCCGCATCTTCTTGATAATATTCTTGATGACGGAGCTTAAGCATGTTGGAAGAGGGTAAAATCAACTTTCTTGAACAGCCCTGCGACGAGGCGAGCCAAGCCCTTCCGCTTCAATGGGAACCGGAACATGTTGGCAAAAGGATCGTGAAGGCCTTCGCTACACTCGACCGTTTACCGCGTTTGCGTGGTCCGCGCGAACCTGGCGGGCATTGGCCACAACATGCAACAGAATGGGCCGACCAGCTGGCCCAAGCTGAACTCGAAGCAAGCGAACGCGCGGCGCGCGAACAGGCGCGCAATCGCGCTCTGATCCGCCCAACTGGCGCTGAGATTGCGCAAATGGAAACAGCCTTCGACTGGTTGCGCGAGTTACGTACGCATGATTCCGGCATGGCTTTGGTGACAAGCCTTTGGGCTCTGCGTGCCGCGCGCGGCCGATCGATCAAGGTGCTTTGCGCAGAAAAACATTGGGCACCACATACTTTCTATCGAAAGCGCGCCAAAGCACTCAGCCATCTGGCGACTTGGCTCAATGCGCGCACCGTGCCGGTTTTTTAGAACACGGTTGTCCTGACTCTTATTCCCAACCCATCACCGTCGAGAAATACCGAAATTTGCCTCAGCCTGCGCGATCGCCCCGGCTGGGGCTCAACGCGCGAGATTGACTGCAACAAGCACGAGCCAATACGCCGGCAATTTCATCATTGGCCGCTCCGACCAGAACCAGTGGCGGCAGAGGCATGTGCCTTTTGCGGTGCCGCGCATCGTTCACCGCGATCGTTGTGGTGCGCCCTCAAACGGGCTCACCAACGCTGGCACTCGCACAGACGCAACGTGACGATTGAGGCAGAAGGGGCGGGCGCCGCTATAAACACCCCTCGCGAAATTATGCCTATGAGCTCATGCACGCGCTGGAATCGCGCTAGGAATGGCTGGCTTGGTATGTATGAATGTGCGATCATGGAAAAGGTGCTTGGATTGACTTGCGACCAATTGTGATGGCTATATGCGCGCTTGCAGTGCACGAACTGTGTGCCTCACTCGCTTCTCCTCAAACACGAATTGACGCGACCGATCTTCGTCCAGATGTTGGCAAGGCGTTCGCTTCCGTGTTGCGCACCAACTACAAGAAAGCTTCCTCATTTGAATCAAGCGCAAGGCGACTTACCTCTAAATCGTCGTCTTGCTCCTTCGTATTTGTTTTGCCGTATGTCGGGACGCCAAACCGGGTTCCACTTTTGATGGACACGCCTTAGGAAGGGCAGGACGCTGCCTTGTTCTGTCCCGTTGTACGAACCTGCAACTCGCTTTGCTGCCGAGGCATTGACTTGCAACGGATTGTGATGGCTATATGCGCGCATGCAGTGAACGAACTGTGCGCCCAGCGAGCTTCTCCTCAAACACGATTGACGTAACGGGCCTTCGCTCCACCGTTGGCGAGGCGCCTCCGTTTCCGTGCCGCGCACCAGCTACAAGAAAGCATCCTTATTTGAAACCTGGAGGACGTGGCCTCTTGTGCGCGTTGTACGAACCTTCAACTCACTTTTGTGCCGCGGCGTTGACTTGCAACGGATTGTGATGGCTATATGCGCGCATGCAGTGCACTAACTGTGCGCCTCGCGTGCTTCCCCTCACATGACATGGCGCAACAGCTTGTCGTTGCATTCCGGACGAATCAATCTATCGTCCTGCTGTCTCAATCTAGCGGAGCTTCAATATCAAACCATTCTATACGACTACCGTAATCATGCTCATAATCAGGACCACGTATGGTAACGTTCAGTGCAGGGCAGGATGCGGCGCGCCGACTCTTGGAGGGGTCTCAACGCTATTGCTGTCTCGCTGGTGGCACGCGCTCCGGCAAGACGTTCCTCATCGTTCGCGCCATTATTATGCGTGCCCTCATGGCCAAGGCCTCCCGTCATGCGATCTTGCGTTTCCGCGCCAATGCGGCGCGGGCGTCAATCGCCTTGGATACACTGCCCAATGTGATGCGTCTTTGTTTTCCGGATATCGCCCTAAAACAACATCGTCAGGATGGCTTTTTCGAATTGCCGAATGCGTCACGTATCTGGGTCGGAGGTCTTGATGATAAGGAGCGAGTTGAAAAGATTTTGGGACAGGAATATGCAACGATCTTCTTGAATGAGGCATCGCAAATTCCTTATTCGTCGGCGTTGATCGCATTCACGCGACTGGCGCAGGTTGTGGATGGACTCGAGCAGCGCGCCTTCGTCGATCTTAATCCTGTCGGCAAAGCGCATTGGACTAACCTTTTGTTCGGCGACAAGCGCGATCCGATATCGCTGCATCCTCTTAAGGACCCCGAAAATTATCAACGTGCCTTTCTGAATCCGCTGGACAATGGTGCCTATCTTTCGAAAGAATTTTTAGCGAGCCTTGCCAATTTGCCAGATAAACAGCGTAAGCGCTTCTATGAAGGTGTTTATGTCGATGAAGTTGACGGCGCCCTCTGGACATATGCGATGATCGATGCGAATCGCTGCGCCCTCGATGATATTCCCGAAGAAAAGCGTGTAGCGGTGGTTGTTGCCGTTGATCCCTCGGGCGCGGCGGGCCGCGATGATTTGGGTGCGGATGAAATCGGTATCATCGTCGCAGCACGGGGAACCGATGGCGATTGCTATATTCTCGACGATCGCTCTTGCCGTGAAGCGCCAGCCGTCTGGGGCAGGCGAGCCGTTGTTGCTTATCATGAGTTTCGGGCCGATAGTATTGTGGCCGAGGGAAATTTTGGTGGCGAGATGGTTCGTGCGACGATCCAGGCGGCCGATCCTAATGTTCCCGTCCGTCTCGTGACCGCGAGCCGTGGCAAGGCGGTGCGGGCCGAGCCGATTTCGGTGCGTTATGCGCAACGCCAGGTGCATCACGCTGGCCGTTTTAGCAAACTGGAGGACCAGCTTTGCGCGTTTTCAGCCGCCGGTTATGGCGGTAGCGGTAGCCCGGATCATGCTGATGCGGCGATCTGGGCCTTAACCCATTTATTTGGCGGTGATGACGGCACGGGCATCATCGAATTCTACCGCCGCCAAACACAATTGCGGGACATGAGCTGAAGTCGTGACGCTTACGGGCGCCGAAATTCCCGCAATGAGATGGACTGCCACGGCGCCTGCGCTCCAGCTTCGGCGACCAAAATAGATGAAGGAAGAAACCATGGCCGATCGTGGTGCCGGATTGAGAAGCTGGTCGCTCAGCCCATATGAGGTCAATGTCAGTTTCGCGAGTGCGGCGAAGGCGGGCGAAGCGGCAAATTGGTTTGGCCCTTTGACGCCGATCAGTCCTCTGGCGCCGCCAGAGGTCGCAGGTCGCCGATGGGATTATCCGGCGGGCTATAATCTCTCGACTGTCGCGCGCAGCTATGAGCCGATCACCTTCGCGACGCTGCGCGGGCTTGCTGATGGTTATGATTTGTTGCGCCTTGTCATTGAAACTCGCAAGGATCAAGCGACGCGTCTGTCCTGGGCAATCAGCGCGCGTGACAAGAAGGCAACCGGGGCACTCGATCCGGCACGCATCGCAGCAATCAACGGCTTTTTTGCGCGGCCCGATGGCGTGCATTGTTTTGCTGATTGGCTGCGCATTCTTCTCGAAGAAGTCTTCGTGACTGACGCCCCAGCGCTGTACAAATGCCGCGAACGCAGCGGCCGGCTGACCGCCTTGATGCCGCTTGATGGCGCAACGATCAAGCCTGTGATCGATCCTTGGGGGCGCACGCCGCAACCCTATATAGACGGTGACCAACTTGTCTATCCGGCCGCCTATCAGCAAGTGTTGAAAGGCTATCCGGCGATCGATTATTCAGTGCGTGATCTGATCTACCGTCCGCGCAATCTTCGGGTCAACCGCGTCTATGGCTTCAGCCCGGTCGAGCAAATCATTACGACTGTGAACATCGCCTTGCGTCGTCAGATGTTCCTCCTTGAGTATTTCACGGAAGGTAATATTCCGGATAGCTTGATCGGCGTACCTGAGAATTGGACGCCCGATCAGATCAGCACCTACCAAAAATATTGGGATGCCTATTTTGACGGGGATCTCGGCCGTCGCAGGCGAGCGAAATTTGTTCCTGGCGGAGTCGCCAAGACATTCATTCAGACCAAGGAACCCGAGCTCAAAAGCTTGTTTGACGAATGGCTGGCGCGCATCGTTTGCTTTGCCTTTTCGATTTCACCACAGGCGCTCGTGCAGCCAATGAACCGCGCGACGGCCGAAACGCAGAAGGAGCTGGCCGAGGAAGAAGGCTTGGCGCCGATCCTGGCGTGGGCGAAAGCGATGATCGATGATATTCTGGCGAGCGAGTTCGATGCGCCTGATCTCGAATTTACCTGGATGCCTGTCTATGAAACGGATCCCGTTGCGCAGGAAGCGATCCTTTCGAGTTACACATCCAGAGGCATTCTCACGATCAATGAGGCCCGTGCCGCATTGGGTCGCGAGCCGCTGACGGAGGCTTCGGCGGATAGGCCGATGGCCCTGACCAACGTGGGTTATGTCGCGCTGCCGGAATAAAGACCACAGCATTGGCGGCGTGCGCACGGCCTACCGACCGAAGCAATTTTCACGAAATCAAGCGACGGTTCAACACTCCGATCGTCTGACATCATGCCTCGACGCCACCTCGCCTATCAGCGGGGAGTGGTGCTCTCTATGCGCGCTTCGTTGGCGCGATAGTGACGCTCGCCCGCCACTC
>DASQCU010000271.1:0-3049 GCA_035634575.1 Beijerinckia sp. | reverse complement strand
AGGGATGACAGGCAAGCGTAACATCAATGTCGGCGCACCGCATGCGGTCGCGGCCGGCGCGGGATTGGCAGCGGCGCTCCTGTTCAGTCTTGCGCAGCAAGGCACCGTGGTGGCCATGGTCCTCGCCTACCTCTCCCCTCTGCCGATCATGATCGCGACGCTCGGCTTTGGCCGCTTGTCCGGACTGGCAGCTGCGGCCCTCGGGACTTTGGTCACTGGCGCGCTCGTCATCCTGCATCAGCCGCGCGCGCTATGGAGCGCGAGCCTGATCGGTGCGGGGATCGCAGCCTTTGGTTTCGCCGCAAGCCTTGGCCTTCCGGCCTTTTGGCTGGCCCTGCTTGCCACCCTCGGCAAGATGAAGCCAACCGACAGCCGGGAGATTGGCAGGGACACGCTCCAATCCTTGCCCCGCGATTATTATTTGCTTGAGCGCATTCTCACTCACGCCGTACTGATCGCGACGGCGCTCGTCGCCGCTGCCGTGATCTGGATCAGCATTCACAATGGGGGCTTCAACGCCGCAGTCGACAAGGCGGCGACCGCCATCGACCCGCTGATCGACAAGCTGATCGGCCGGGACATCGAACTCCCTGGCGGAATCGAGATCCATGATCTCGCCCGGCTGGTTGTTCTCGCCGCCGCGCCCGCAGTCGCGGGCTCGAGTCTCGTGATGTTCATGCTCAATCTATGGCTTGCGGGCCGCGTGGTGCAGGTCTCCGGGCGTTTGACCCGGCCCTGGCCCGATATCCCCCGCTTCTTGCGCCTGCCTCGCGTCTTCGCCCCGATTTTCGCCGTGGCCTTCATCGCCGCCTTTGCCGGGGGCCTGCCCGGCCTCCTCGCGGCCATTCTCGCGACAGCACTCGGCGTCGCTTTTGCCTTGCAGGGGCTGGCCACCGTCCATGCTCTCTCCCGCGGCGCGAGCTTCCGCACACCCTTGCTCTTTGCGGTCTATCTTGGTCTGACCCTGCTGATGCCTTGGCCGCTTGTCCTTTTTACCCTGATCGGGCTGGCCGAGGCCATATTTTCGCTTCGCGACCGCAAGGCCGGCGAGGCTTTCCCAAGACATTGATGCAAACCTGAAGGATCAAGAAAATGGAAGTGATTTTACTTGAAAGAGTGGCCAAGCTTGGCCAGATGGGCGACAAGGTCCGCGTGAGAGATGGTTATGCGCGCAACTTCCTGCTCCCCGGCGGCAAGGCCCTGCGCGCGACCGAGGCCAATCTGCAGCGCTTCGAAGGCCAGCGCGCGCAGCTTGAGGCGCGCAATCTCGAACTGAAGAGCGAAGCCGCCGCCGTAGCTGAAAAGCTCGATGGCCAGATTTTCGTCATCATCCGTCAGGCGGGTGAAACCGGCCATCTCTATGGCTCGGTCTCGCCGCGCGATATTGCAGAGGCCGCTACCGCTGGCGGTTTTTCGGTGAATCGCAATCAAATCGTTCTCGCGACCCCGATCAAAACGATCGGCCTGCATGAGGTGCCGGTGCATCTCCACCCTGAAGTCTCGGTCAAGATCACGGTCAATATTGCCCGCTCCGCGGCCGAAGCCGAACGGCAGGCCCAAGGCGAGGAAATGAATGTCGTGGAGGAAACCACGATGGATGATCTCGGCCTCGAAGTCGGTGCGGCTCTGGCTGATGCTGGCGGCAGCCTGGGCGATCGGTAAATCTCTCGAATGACTGCGTGGACCGAAGCACGGCTTTGATCCACACGCGGCCATAATTCTCCCCGAGCCTACAAACTCCGCTCGGCGCGGGTCCTCAGGCTCTCGACGTTGGTGGAAGCGGGCCACCCACGAATCAGCAGCTCCTGCGGAAGCGGAAAAAGCGTCGAGCCACCAGCCATCAGCGCGTCATGCCCGGACTTGATCCGGGCATCCAGATGCGCAAGCTCGACATGAAGCGCCTGGGTGCTTGGGCACAAGCTCGACTTGCCTCGCCTGGATGCGCGGATCAAGTCCGCGCATGACGGAGCACGCTTCACAACCGATATCCGCTGCGTCGAAAAGTCCAGCGTCTAAACCCCTTTCTTTCATCCACGTGTGGATAGCGGGACCCGCGCCCGCCGATAAAATATTCGACTCTCTTTCGACGCACCGGCGTGCGAAGGTAAAGGTTCTTCTGGAATACGATTCGACGTCATCCGGCTTGGCTAAAGCCCGATGGGCGCCGATGCGAGACGAACCCCATGCCTGCAGTCGAACAATACGCCGAAAGGATCAGCTTTTCGCAAGGCGCCACGCCTTCTCCCGAACCTGCCTATCGCGCCGCGCCACATAATGTCGAGGCGGAGCAGGCTCTTCTCGGCGCCATTCTCGTCAATAATGATGCCTTCGACCGTGTGTCGGATTTTCTGCGGGCCGAGCATTTTTCTGAAGAGCTGCACCGGCGCATTTTCGAGATCGCCTCACAATTGATTCGCGCTGGCAAGCTTGCGACGCCAATCACCTTGAAGACATTCTTGGGCGAGCATGATTTGGGCGGCCTGACCGTGCCGCAATATCTCGCGCGACTCGCTGCCGAGGCGACCACCGTCATCAATGCCGAGGATTATGGCCGCACCATTCACGATCTCGCAGTGCGCCGGGATCTCATCCTTATTGGCGAGGATATTGTGAATGCGGCCTATGACGCGCCGGTCGATTCCTCACCGCGCATGCAGGTGGAGGAAGCCGAGCGCAAGCTTTATGCAATCGCTGAAACCGGACGCTATGATGGCGGTTTCCAGCGCTTTTCCGACGCGCTGACGATTGCCGTCGATATGGCGGCCAAAGCCTGGGAGCGCGACGGGCGCCTCTCTGGCATATCGACGGGCCTTACCGATCTCGATCGCTATATGGGCGGCTTGCAAGCCTCCGATCTTGTCATCATCGCGGGCCGCCCCGGCATGGGCAAGACCGCGCTTGCGACGAATATCGCCTTCAACATAGCCAAAGCCTATGAATTCAGGCTGAAGCCAGACGGTGCGCCGGAAACCGTCAATGGCGGCATCGTCGGCTTTTTCTCGCTCGAAATGTCGGCCGAGCAATTGGCAACGCGCGTCATTGCCGAACA
>DASQCU010000270.1:0-3220 GCA_035634575.1 Beijerinckia sp. | reverse complement strand
TTCGGTCATTGACTCTGCCACTCCTGCGTTGATCCCACTCTTGAACTTCCGCCAGCTCCTCGAAAAGCGGATATTCGAGAACAAAGCCAAGTACCGCCCATTGCGATCCTTGCTCTAAGCTCAGCCGCGCTTGCCCCGCCCGATATGGTGGCGTGATATATAACCTTTTCCCGGCGCGGGCATCCTGTTTTGCGAGACTGGACCGGCAGGCCGGACCATCTGATGTGAATGCCTCGAAAGCTGATATACCACCGCTCCATGACATGGATGCGGTACGAAGCCGCGTTCAAAGCGCGCTCCCTCACTCCAGGAACCTCATTGCGGTGGTACAGGCTTCGCGGCACAAGGAAGGGGAACAGGATTGGGCGCGCCGTCGCAATAGCGCCCCTCGTACCGCAAAGCAACCGGGCATGACGAGGAAAACTCATGGCGCATGTCCAAGCGGCCAAAAGCTCGATGCAGGCGCGCGGCTGATTCTCATCCCCTCCGGCATGCTCGCGATCATATCCGCGATCGTCGTCACTCTTTCCGGCGCCAAGGCGCGAATCGCCTCGGCCAATATTATTTCCGCCATCAAGCAGAAATTGTGGATTTCAACGAGTTGCGCGCTGCTCAAATTCGGGGACGAACTGCGCGGAAAGGCGTGACACCTTAGCAGTATTGGCCCTGCAGACTGATAGGCGTAATCTCAAGGCCTCCTCCTGAAGAGGCCTGAAAGGCAGGACGGGGGCGTCTCCAGTACGCACTGGAACTCTTCGTTCGAGACGCCGCCATTTGGCTCCTCAGGACAAGTGTGCGCTTTTGAAACAGGTTCTGAGCCGATGACATTTCAACGCAATGGACATTGGAGGCATAACAAGTCCAAGCACATATATAGGAAATGAACTTTTCCATTTTCTAAGATGAGTTTTTCCAGATTTTTGATCCTTCAAGTTGCATAGCGACAACACAAAATAAATATTCGGCATTGAATATTGAATGTCGCGATTGAAGCCAATCATCCAACCGCCTAACGTGGTGTTCCAATAAAAATTCGAAAGTGGCACCAACGGTCATTTTGTGACCCTTGGTATTAAAGGAGCTATCCGGCAGGTGGCTCTCAAAAATTTCAAGGAAATGCTGGGCAGGAAAATGCGGCCAATCGATAAGTGCCTGAAGAGTTTGAGCCTGAGCACGGCCCTTACCCCTTTCTTTATATCGCCTTGCTTCGCCCAGACCGCCGCGTCCTCCTCGACGGTCAGCTTGCCGCAGGTCGAAGTCGTCGCAACCTCGCCTCTGCCGAGCGGCGGGGAGGAGGCGGCCAAGATCCCGGCCCTGGTCCAAAGCCTGTCCTCGCAAGCCTTCGAGCGCACAAACTCCCCTAATGTCACCGACACTTTGCAGCAGCGGATTCCGGCGGCCGTCGCAATCGACATTAACGGCAACGACTTCTCCCAGGCGCTCGTCTATCGCGGCTTTCAGGCTTCGCCGGTGCAAGGCACGCCGCAAGGCCTTGCAGTCTATCAAAATGGGATCCGCATCAACGAGGCCTTCGGCGATACGGTCAATTTCGACCTCATCCCGCCACAGGCGATCTACCGCAGCGATGTCTTCACGAATAATCCGATCTTCGGCCTCAATGCCCTTGGCGGCGCGGTGAGCCTGCAGATGAAGAATGGCTTCCTCTGGCAGGGCTTCGAGACCCAAGTCATGGGCGGATCCTATGGCCGCGTCAGCGGGATGTTCCAATATGGAAAGCAGGTCGATAATTACAGCTTCTACATAACAGGCGATGCCACACATGACGACGGCTGGCGGTTTTTCTCGCCCTCCTCACTGGAGCGTCTTTACGCCGATTTCGGCTATCGCACACCGGATGCTGAAGTGCATTTCAGCGCATCCGGCGCGAACTCATATCTAGGCGTCGTGGGACCAGCGCCGGTCCAGCTCATCGACAATAATTTCGCAAGCGTTTTCACCTCACCGCAAAGCACGTTCAATCAGGTTGGCACGCTCGCCTTTTCCGGCAAATTCACCCCGAACGCGCAATGGACGATTGCGAGCAATTTCTACCTGCGCGCCTTTCAGCAAAGACATACCGACGGCAATGACGCGGATCTGCAGGATTGTGCAGCCAATGTCACGCCTAACGATTTTGCGGGTTCTCTCTGTCTGAATGACAGCAATTTCCCGAGCATCGCCAGCGGAAATGCTTTCGTGATCCTCGATCGGAGCGGCAATCCGATCCCCTTTTCATCGAATGCCATTTACGGAACGATCGATCGCACATCTACGCATGCGACGACATTTGGGACCGCGCTGCAAGCCACGAATAACGACAAGCTCTTCGGCCATGACAATTATTTCGTATTCGGCGGCAGCGTCGATCGCAGCCTCGTCAGTTTCAGTTCAAACAGCACGCTTGGAAATATCGAACCCAATCTGCTGATCAGTCCGGCTGCTTCGTTTCCAGGCGCAGGCTCGATCATCGAAACCCTCGGCCAGATCGGTTATGTCCCGACTTATCTCACCGGAACCACGACCTATTACGGCCTCTTTGCGCTCGACACATTCAACATCACGCCGGAACTCGCGGCGACCGCGGGCGCAAGATTCAATGTTGCCAATATAGTCACCAATGATGCAACAGGGTTCGAATCCGAACTCAACATCAACGACAGATTCGAGCGTCTCAATCCGGTTGTCGGCGCGACCTACAAGATCCTGCCGAATCTTACCGCCTATGCCGGCTATTCGGAGGCCAACCGCGCGCCAACGCCGCTTGAACTGGATTGCGCCAATCCACTGCAGCCTTGCCTTTTGCAGAACTCGCTCGTCTCCGACCCGCCGCTGCAACAGGTCGTCTCACATACGGTCGAAGCTGGATTTCGCGGCAATGCCGATGTCCTCGACAACAAGGGACACATTGATTGGCAGGCGGGATTTTTCCGGACTGAAAATACAAACGACATTATTTCCGTCGCGAGCGTGATCACCGGCCGCGGCTATTATACGAATGTGCCCGAGACCTTGCGGCAAGGCCTAGAAGCCGGCGCGCAATTCCATATGGGCGATATTCTCGCCTATGCGAATTACAGCTTTGTCGATGCGACCTATCAATTTGCCGGGACGCTGCCTTCGCCCTTCAATCCATTTGCCAATGCCAATGGAAACATTTTCGTGACCCCCGGCAATCATATTCCGGGCGTTCCGCGCAATCAGGTCAAATTCGGCGCCGATT
>DASQCU010000269.1:0-2220 GCA_035634575.1 Beijerinckia sp. | reverse complement strand
GATATGGATCTGATACGCGCGGCGCGCAAGAATATCCGCTATCATCTGCGTTATATCGGGTATCTGGCCAGCGGCCGGAAATGGCTCGCGGGGGATTATCTCTCCCATGCCGATCTCGCCGCTGCGGCCCATCTCTCCTGTGCAGATTTTTTAGGCGACGTGCCATGGGACGAGGACGAAACGGCGAAGCTCTGGTACGCGCGGGTGAAGTCCCGGCCCGCGTTCCGCTCGCTCCTCGCCGATCGCCTGCCGGGCCTCGCTCCGGCAGCGATCTACGCGGACCTCGATTTCTGAAAACCGCGCTCAAAACCCAATTGCAGGCTAAAGCAAGATCGCTCGGCTTTGACATTTGCCGCGTCACGCATCCCAATGCCATTCCCGAGGCGCCGGGCCGGCTTGTGGCCTGGCTTGCCACGGGTGCTGCCGGCGACATGGATTGGATGGAAGAAACCCGGGAAAGACGGGAAAATCCCCGCGTACTTTGGCCGGAGGTGCGCAGCATCATCATGCTCGGCATGAACTACGGCCCTTTGGGCGATCCGCTCGCCAATCTCGCGCAAAAATCGCGCGCCAATATTTCGGTCTATGCGCGCGGCCGCGATTATCACGATGTCATCAAGGGAAAGCTCAAGCTCGTTGCTTCCTGGCTCGCCGCGCAACAGGTGGGCACCGAACTCAAGGTCTTTGTAGATACCGCGCCGGTGATGGAAAAGCCGCTCGCGCAAGCGGCAGGCCTCGGCTGGATCGGCAAGCACTCCAATCTCGTCTCGCGCGAGGCGGGCTCCTGGCTTTTTCTCGGCTCGATCTTCACCAATCTGGCGATCGAATCTGATGCGGCGGAAAAGGATCATTGCGGAACCTGCCGGGCCTGTCTCGACATTTGCCCGACGCAGGCCTTTCCGCGTCCTTATGTGCTCGATGCAAGGCGCTGCATCTCTTATCTCACAATCGAGCACAAGGGACATATCCCGCAGGAATTCCGGCCGCTGATCGGCAATCGCATCTATGGCTGCGATGATTGTCTCGCTGTCTGTCCCTGGAACAAATTCGCCCATGCGGCGCATGAAATGAAATTGCAGCCGCGTGAAGAATTTGCCGCGCCCTCGCTCGCCGAATTGCTGCGCCTTGACGATGCCGCTTTTCGGGCTTTCTTCGCGGGGAGCCCGGTCAAGCGAATCGGACGCGCGCGTTTCCTGCGCAATGTGCTGATCGCGGCTGGCAATAGCGCCGATCCTTCGCTGGCAGCCCCAGTGAGCGGAAAACTTGGTGACGAGTCGCCGCTGGTGCGGGCCATGGCGGTCTGGGCGCTTCAGCGGCTCGCCCGACGGGATTATTTTGAGGATCTCGCGCGAACTTGGCGCGCGCGGGAAAGCGATGATGCAGTCGCCGCCGAATGGCGGAATGCACTGCTTGAAGGAGAGGGATCGCCGGCATCATGAAGCTCTTTGCATTCGGTCTCGGCTATAGCGCGCTCCATTTCATCGAGCGCTTCGGCGTCTCATTCGAGGCGATTGGGGGAACCGTGCGGACCGCGGCCAAGGCCAGCGATCTCGCGAGCGAGCGGCTGACGCCCCTCGTCTTCAGCCCGGAGGCCGAAGATCCCGCCATCGAGGAGTGGATTGCCAAGGCAGATGCTTTTCTCATCTCGATCCCGCCGGGGATCTCGGTCGATCCGGTCCTTCACCGATATGGCCGCCGCATCGCGGGGACACGCCGCCAGCAGACGATCATCTATCTCTCAACGGTGGGCGTTTATGGCGACCAGCAAGGAAAATGGGTGGATGAAAAGCAGCTTGCCACGCCCTCTTCCGACCGCTCGCGCGCAAGGGTCCAGGCGGAAAAATCCTGGGCTGCGATCGGCAAGGAAAAAGACAAGAATGTCCATGTCCTGCGCCTTGCCGGCCTCTACGGGCCGGGGCGCAATGCGCTCCTCAATCTGCGGGCCGGGACGGCGCGCCGCATCGTCAAGCCCGACCAGGTGTTCAATCGCATCCATATCGAGGATGTCGCGAGCGCGATTGCCGGCGCTCTCGCTTATGACGGCAGAAACGAGGTCTGGAACGTCAGCGACGACGAACCCGCCCCGCCACAGGATGTCGTGACCTTCGCCGCAGGTCTCATGGGGATCGAACCGCCCCCCGAAACCGGCGTCGACAGCGCCGACTTGAGCCCCCTGGTCAAAAGTTTCTACGCCGAGAACAAACGCGCCTCGAACTGGAA
>DASQCU010000268.1:0-1757 GCA_035634575.1 Beijerinckia sp. | reverse complement strand
AGGGCCTTCTGGCGGTGGAAATCTCGGAATAGGGCAGGGCGGCCCAAGATCGATCGCGAGCTTCGCGAATTGATCCGGCGCATCAGCATGGAAAACACGCTGTGGGGTGCATCGCGGATCCATGGCGAGCTGTTGAAGCTTGGCTATGAGGTCGCCCAATCGACGGTGTCAAAATATATGGCCCGAGGCGGTCGGCCGCCGTCGCAAAGCTGGAAGACCTTTCTTCGCAATCACGCTGAGGCGATTGCCGCTATCGACATGTGCATGGTACCGACGCTCACCTTCGAGCGCTTGTTTGCCTTCCTGGTCCTGGGCCATAGCCGGCGACAGCTCCTGTGGTTCGAGGTCACCCGCCACCCGACCGCGGCCTGGCTAGCCCGGCAAATCACCGAAGCGTTCCCCTGGGCATCCACCCCTGCCTATTTGGTGCGCGACAATGACCGGGCCTATGGGCAGGTCTTCACCAGTCGCGTCACGGCGATGGGCATCCGCGACCGGCCGATCTCTCCTGGATCGCCATGGCAAAATGGTATCGCTGAACGTTTGATCGGCACGCTGCGACGCGAATGCCTGGATCATATGGTCATCTTCGGTGAGGCACACCTGCGGCGAATTCTTTCGGCCTATGCTGTGTATTACAATCAAACGCGTACGCATCTGGCTTTGAATAAAGATTGCCCACTCGAACGGCCGATCCAACGCTTTGGCAGCGTCGCCGCAATTCCCGTTCTGGCTGGGCTACACCACCAATACGCCCGGATCTAATTTTCGGAAAGGACAGCCCAACCTCGAGAAATCCCGGCGGACGACCGTAAAATGGACGCTCGGACCTTATCTTCGAATCAGTTCTTCTCCATGATGCATTGCAAAGGATGCTGATGTTTACGGGCAAAGTGCAAAACTTGTGTCACTTTGGTTTCCGCTACTTCATAAGTGTAGATGCCGCATTCGCCAATCCCATGTTGATGCACACGCAGCATTATTCGATGTGCGGTCTCGATATCCTTATTGAAGAAGCGCTCGATGATATGGACCACGAAGTCCATCGGCGTGTAATCGTCGTTGAGTAACAAAGCGCGATAAAGGTTCGGCCGTTTCGTTTGCGGCCTTGTCTTGGTGACCACCGCGGTCTCAGCGGCACCATTGCCCCGCTTGCGATCGTCGTCGGCTAAGCGGGCAGGCGGCATACGGATAATGACGTCAATTGGCGACGATATCATTTGTCCAGCAGGTACTTTCTTGACGCCTAAATGGACAACAGCGCCAACATTCAACGTTTGCTGCCTATTTAGGAATCCATCCATGGACTTTCTGATTGGCCGCATCGGCAAGCGTTCCGGGTTTGGGCAGAAAGCGTAAATGAATTCCTCTGTTTGGGATTTGATTCACGTCAAAAATGAATGGCGGCCGGACGTTGAATGAGCTTTGGGTTCTCTACTATTTCCCGGATAACGGTGAGGACCGGTTTTGGCGCGCACCACCTCTGGCAACGTTACTATTAACGGAACACTGATGCATTATGCGCAGGACGATCTTCCCTTCGGCGGTATCGGATCAAGCGGCATGGGCGCCTATCACGGGATCGAGGGTTTCCGCACATTCAGCCACGCCAAAGGCGTCTTTGATCAGGGCAGGTGGAATGCAAGCAACCTTTTGCGAGCACCCTTCGGGCAGGTTGCCGACAGGATTCTCAGACTGATGCTGCGCTAACCCGGAGCGACACCCATAACACCGCGAGAACGCCAGTCGTGCCTGTG
>DASQCU010000267.1:0-2186 GCA_035634575.1 Beijerinckia sp. | reverse complement strand
TTTCTGGGCGATGGCCGGCCGCTATGGTGGACGCCGCTGACCTATGCTTTTCTGCATGGGGGCTGGCTGCATCTCGGCATGAATTGTCTCTGGCTTGCCGCCTTTGGGTCTGCCGTCGCGCGGCGCTTTGGCACGCCGCGTTTTCTTCTCTTCTACGCAATCGCGGCGGTCGGCGGCGCGTTCGTGCACTTCCTGACCCATATGACGGATTTGCAGCCGGTGATCGGTGCGTCCGCCGCCGTGTCAGGCACCATGGCAGCGGCCATACGTTTCGTATTTCAACCGGGTGCGCCGCTTGGCGCCACGCTCGGTTTTGCGCAGCGGATGGACGACGCACGGGCCTATCGTCTGCCAGCCCTCCCATTGCGCGAGATTTTCTCGAATCGCCCGGCCTTGAGCTTTTTGTCGTTCTGGTTTCTCGCCAATCTGCTCTTCGGCGTCGCGCCGGAGACGCTCGGCATTACCGATGCGTCAGTTGCGTGGCAGGCGCATATTGGCGGGTTCCTGATCGGTCTTTTCGCCTTTCCCTGGTTCGATCCGCCGGAGGCGGCGATGGGCCGTCCGGTGGAATAACTTGATTGGGCCGGATCAGCGCAGGCCGAAGCCGAGTGTGCGCAGCGCCTCTGTGAGCCGGCCGCGACTTTTCAAGGCATCGACGGATGTCACGCGATCCACGGCCTGCTGCGTCCAGTCGGCCTCTCCCATGCCTTGCTGCTTCTGGAATTCGCGGAGATCGCGATTGTAATCGGCGAGAACATCCGGTGCGATAGCCTCGTCATAACGTTCCCTGTGCAGGACCAGCCTTTGAGGCAGACGGGGTTTGATCCCGCTTGGTATTGGCAAGGCTGCGGGAGTGCCGACGCAAAGGCCGAAGACGGCGAGAACATTCTTCGGCAGGCCGAGCTCGGCGGCCACTTCTTCCGGGTGGTTGCGGATACCGCCAATATAGACGGATCCCAGGCCGAGCGATTCGAGGGCTACGACTGCGTTCTGCGCGGCGAGCGCCGCATCGATCACGCCGATCACGAAGCTTTCGAGATAATCATGTGCGCCCGCGCGCCCGCCCTGGTCTTCGGCGATCTTGTCGAGACGGGCGAGATCGGCGAGAAAGACGAGGAAGAGGGGAGCCTGCTCAATGTGCTTTTGCCTGCCCGCAAGGGTTGCAAGGCGCGCCTTGCAACCCTTATCCTCGACGGCAATCACGCTCCAGGCCTGCAGGTTCGAAGAGGTCGCTGCCGATTGTGCCGCCGCGATAATTGTTTCCAGCGCGCCCGGGGGCAGGGGCTCCGGCAGATAGGCGCGCACAGAGCGATGCGACAGCAGAATTGAAAGCGTATCGTTCCACTGGTCCGGCACGGCGATGGTCTGTGAACCATAGCGTGCTCGTAGGAGATCGGTAGCCTCGCGCAAGACTTCGGGTGCAACAGGCGGCGGGACATCGTCTTTGAACGCGACGGCTTCGGTCATGAAATCTTTCCGATTTATCGAGGCGCAAACTGCTGTTTGAGTCGACATGCCTTTTTATACCGCCGTTCCGAAGGAACAGTCGGTGCCACTCCAGCAAATCGCTCTCGCGTAAGCGATTTGCGGGAAAGGAACTCTGAATCCTTCCGGATTCAGAGTATAACAAAAACTAAATTGGCAAACCGTGCGTTTCAAGCAACAGACCGATCATATCTTAGTGAGATAAGGAAATTATTGGCGCGAGAGAGATAGATATACTTTGTTCTGATGGATTACATCGCTTTCCGATCCGATTGAATCGGATGAAAATGCTCTAACCCGCATGGCTCGCCTGCGGAGATAGATCGAGCGCGCGCGGTGCATTCTCGAAGCCGCCCGACTGGCGCTTCCAGGCCTTCGCATAGGCGCCACCTTTCGCCAGCAAGGCCGCATGGCTTCCTTCTTCGATTATTTTGCCTTGTTCCAGCACGATGAGCCGGTCCATCTGCGCGATGGTCGAGAGCCGATGCGCGATGGCAATGACGGTGCGGCCTTCCATCAATTCGCCGAGCTGTTCCTGGATCGCCGCTTCCACTTCCGAATCGAGGGCGGAGGTCGCCTCGTCGAGAATGAGGATGGGCGCATTCTTCAAGATGACCCGCGCAATCGCGATGCGCTGACGCTGGCCGCCGGACAATTTGACGCCGCGTTCGCCGACATGCGCGTCAAAACCCTTGCGGCCA
>DASQCU010000266.1:0-2716 GCA_035634575.1 Beijerinckia sp. | reverse complement strand
CCCCTGGCCGAGCCCTTGTTCGATTGCGTCACGCTTATTGGCATAGGCCTGATCGGCTCTTCGCTCGCCCATGTGGCGCGCCGCAAGGGACTCGCGCGCAAGATCATCGCTTTCGATGCCGACGCGGGCGTGAGCGCGCGGGTGCGAGAGCTTGCCATCGCCGATGAAGTCGCCGGGAGCCTCAAGTCAGCGGTTCGCGACGCCGATCTCGTCATTTTATGCGTGCCAGTCGGGGCAATGGGCGCGATCGCGCAGGAGATCGCACCTTTTTTGCGGGCAGGGGCGATCATCTCCGATGTCGGCTCGGTGAAATGCTCGGTGCTCGCAGCCGTCGCGCCCCACCTGCCGCCGGGCGCTGTTTTCGTACCGGCGCATCCCATCGCGGGCACGGAATTTTCCGGGCCGGACGCAGGTTTTGCCAGCCTTTTTCTCCATCGCTGGTGCATTTTGACGCCGCCCGAGATGACCGATCCGAAGGCGGTTGCAAAGCTTTCAGCCTTCTGGACGGGGGCCGGGGCGAACGTCGAAGTGATGCAGCCTGCCCATCACGATCTGGTGCTGGCGATCACGAGCCATGTGCCGCATCTCATCGCCTATAATATTGTCGGCACCGCAGCCCATCTCGAAGAAGTCACCCAATCCGAGGTGATCAAATTCTCCGCCAGCGGCTTTCGCGATTTCACCCGGATCGCCGCTTCCGATCCGACCATGTGGCGCGATATTTTCCTGAACAATAAAGAGGCGGTCATCGAAATGCTTGGCCGCTTCACCGAAGATCTGATCGCCCTGCAACGGATGATCCGGCATGGCGACGGGCAAGGGCTTTTCGATCTTTTCACCCGCACCCGCGCGATCAGGCGCGCCATTATCGAACAGGGTCAGGATACCGCGGCGCCGGATTTCGGCCGCAGGCGGGAGGAAAGCTGACCGGCAGCGTATCTTCTTTTCAATAAAGCGGCGGCAGGGCGATAGGCGTGCGCACCGGACCGATCGACAGCCATCCATTCGCCAGGGTCAATGGCAGGCGCAAGGGCTGCGGCGCATCGGCTGCCACCGCCCCCGGCGGCTTTTTCCCCAACAGCCCGTTCAACAGAGCCCCGGCATTCACGAGCGCAGGGTTCACACCAAGGCGGCGTAACGCCGGCTCAAAACCGGAAAATTGCGCGTCGAGGCGGCCTTCCACACGATGCGCCGCATCGAGACCGAGATTGCCCTTGGCGTCGAATTTTGTTTGTGCCTGCGTCAGCTGGACGGTCGAAAGATCAATACGGCCACCCGCCGCGCGCCAATCTTCAATCAGCGCAGCCGGTTCGCCCCGGCCGTTGAAACTGGCCTGAGTTAGGGTTCCGGCAAGTCCGACATCAACCGGGATGCTCGACCCCAAAACCGCCTCGAGCGCCGGGTGCTCTGCCCCCTCCAGCCGAAGCCCGAAGTCATAGGCGTGATCCTGCCGGTCAGGCGCGGCAGCCGCTTGAGCCTTTGCCTTTGCAACTCGTCCGCCAATCGCGCCAAGGCCCTCGACATCGCCTTGTAGGCCAAGTTCATCGGCGGTGATCGAGGCATTGAGGAGCGCGTGGGGCTGACCTTCAAGCACAAGGTTCAGCTGCGCCCAGTTCACGGTGAAGTCGAAAGTGGCGTCGCTGGTCCTTGCGGTAAAGGGGGAATCCATTTGCGCGCGGACCTGGGCTGGCCGGAAAATCGACGAGGCCGCGCGGAACCCTTGCAGGGTTCCGGTCAGCACCTTGCCATAAACCTCGCCTTCGAAATGAGGGTTTGCGCAGGAAATCATGATCTCGAAGGGGAAACCGCCAAGGTCTCGCTCCGGGCAGGTCCAGATCCGACCGGCCTGCGCCTCCTGTTTCATCCAGAGATCCAGGAAATCTTGCGTCTTGCGCGCGGCGATGAACCACAAAGCCGACCAGCCAATGGTCACAAGAATCAGCACGCCGACTGAGACCGCGATCCGGAATTTCGAAACCGAGCGGATTTTGGGGGTTTTGGTGCCGCTTGCCTGCATATGGTCATCCCTGGCGCGGAAAATGCGAAACCTTGGCTTTCATCCTCGCGCGGCTTCGCTTATAGCGCGGCGAGCGATGGAGCAAGATTCCTAATGGGTGAGCCTCTTTGGGTGTTCGGCTATGGATCATTGATGTGGCGTCCGGGCTTTGCCTTCAGCGAACGCCAGGTCGCATCCGTGCGGGGCTACCATCGCACCCTTTGCGTCTATTCGCATGTTCATCGCGGCACGAAGGAGCGGCCCGGCCTCGTCCTCGGCCTTGATCGTGGCGGCTCCTGCAAGGGCGTTGCATTTTGCGTCGAGGCCGAGGCGGCGATGGCCACTCTCGATTATTTGCGTGAGCGCGAACAGGTGACGAGCGTCTATCGCGAAACCCAGCTGAGCACGACTTTGATCGATGGGCGCATCGTGTCCGCCGTGGCTTATGTCGCCGATCAGAAACATCCTCAATATGCGGGACGGCTGGATCGGGCCGAGCTTCTGCGCCTTGTCAGCCAGGGCCAGGGCGTATCGGGCACCAATCCCGACTATATTCGCAATACGCAAATGCACCTCGAAGAACTCGCCATCCGCGATGAGACCCTGGAATGGCTGGCAAGCGAATTGACCTGACCGCACCACCGCGATCCGGCAAGGGTCATTTCCGGCAACGCGGGCCTGGCGCAAGATGACTTATCGCTGAATCATCATCTTGCTCCG
>DASQCU010000265.1:0-2549 GCA_035634575.1 Beijerinckia sp. | reverse complement strand
CGGTCGCCCTCGAACGAGTCCTTCCCGAAAGCCATCGCAAATTTCTCGCCGGCATGCCGCTTTCTTTCACCTGCGGCGATTACTTCTTCGTTCACGCGGGCGTGCGCCCCGGCACCTCGTTGGCACGTCAGCGCGAGGAAGACCTGCTCTGGATAAGAGGCGATTTCCTTTTGCATGAAGGTGATTTCGAGAAGGTCATCGTTCATGGGCACACACCCGTGCGCGACCCCGAACTACGCCAGAACCGGATCAACATCGACACTGGGGCCTATGCGACCGGGCGCCTGACCTGCCTCGTCCTCGAAAAAGACGAGAAGGCTTTCATTTATACAAACGCTCCAAAATAAAAACCATTGGTGCCACGGACGCATTCCGCTCCCCTCTTGGCGGGCCTGCCGGCGGCGGGCTTCGAAAAGAGTCCAAAATGGTCTAGACTCAGGTGCGTCTGCGCTGCGTCTAAGCAAGAAGTCGGGGTTCACATCATTTACTGCCGAAAGCCGGAGTCCCCGGTGCGGCAGGGATACCTATCGCACGGATGATGATTCATGAGTTTTGGTGAGCCACCCACACGCCCCATGCCGGCGAGATTCACGGTCCCCTCGCCTCCCCAGTCGCTCATCAAGGTGCGCGCGGGTCTCGCCTTCTTTGCCCTTGTCCTTGGGATTTGTGGCATGTGGGTCCTCGTTCCGGAACTTCTGGCGCTTCAGACAGCGGGTCTGCCGCGTGAACGAAACGGCGGCTTGGCCCTCAGGGAAGCCGAAGACCGGGTCGGATGGGCGGCGGCCCTTGCAGGGATTCGTGGCGATCTCTGGGCGCGAAGCAGCTTTACCCAATCCGACATTCTCTGGCTCGATCGCACGAACGCAGCCAGCACGGCCAAAACGGCAAGGATCAATCGCGCCCGAAGCGACGCTGAACGCGCCGTCCTCCTCGCACCTATCAATGGTGAGGCCTGGCTGTTTCTGGCAAAGCTCCCTGGCGTTTCGTCAAACCCGGACCCGCGTGTCGCCGCCTTCCTGCAAATGTCCTTTTTCACCGCCCCAAACGATCTGAGCCTGGCGCCCATGCGGCTTGAACGCGCGGCCAATACGGATGCGCTCCAGGATAGGGATGTTCAGGAATTCGCCAAATTCGACATTCGTAAGATCCTGACCGAACAGCCGCGCCTGAAGCCGGCAATCGTCGCAGCCTACCGCGGCGCGTTGCCGCAGAATCAGGCTCTGTTCGAATCTCTCGTCAATGACGTCGATTCGGCATTCGTGCCCTCGCTGCACGCTCCGCCCGCGAAATAATGCCGAAGGATTTCCTGATCCCCATCACGGGGCTCTGACTTTGCCCGGTCCCGGACCGGTGCTATAGGGGCGCGATCGAAGATCGGGCAGACGCCGCCGTTTGCCTGCCAGTCCCCCAGTCGTAGAGGTTAAGCCAATGAATAAGATCAAGGTCGCCAATCCTGTCGTCGAACTCGATGGCGATGAGATGACCCGGATCATTTGGCATTATATCCGCGACAAGCTTATTCATCCCTATCTCGACATTAATCTCGAATATTATGATCTCTCGGTCCAGAATCGCGACGCGACCCATGATCAGGTGACAGTTGATTCGGCAAATGCCATCAACAAGCACGGCGTCGGCGTCAAATGCGCCACCATCACGCCGGACGAGGCAAGGGTCGAAGAGTTCCACCTGAAGGAAATGTGGAAGTCGCCGAATGGCACGATCCGCAACATTCTGGGCGGCGTGATCTTCCGCGAACCGATCATCTGCAAGAATGTGCCGCGCCTCGTGCCTGGCTGGACGCAGCCCGTCGTTGTCGGACGTCATGCCTTCGGCGATCAATATCGCGCCACGGATTTCAAAGTGCCCGGCAAGGGCCGCTTGACGATCAAGTTCGAAGGCGACGATGGCACGGTGATCGAAAAGGAAGTCTTCAAATTCCCGTCCGCCGGCGTCGCTATGGCGATGTATAATCTTGATGAATCCATTCGCGATTTCGCCCGCGCCTCGATGAATTACGGGCTCCTTCGCAAATATCCGGTCTATCTCTCAACCAAGAACACGATCCTGAAAGCCTATGACGGCCGCTTCAAGGATCTTTTCCAGGAAGTCTTCGATAACGAATTCAAGACGAAGTTTAGCGAGGCCGGATTGACCTATGAACATCGTCTCATCGACGACATGGTCGCCTCTTCGCTCAAATGGTCCGGCGGCTATGTCTGGGCCTGCAAGAATTATGATGGCGATGTGCAGTCGGATACGGTCGCGCAGGGCTTCGGGTCGCTCGGCCTCATGACCTCGGTTCTGATGACGCCCGATGGCAAGACGGTCGAAGCCGAAGCCGCGCATGGCACGGTGACCCGCCATTATCGCAAGCATCAGAAGGGCAAGGAAACATCGACCAATTCGATCGCCTCGATCTTCGCCTGGACGCGCGGTCTCTCCCACCGCGCCAAGCTCGACGACAATGCCGAGCTCGCCCGCTTCGCTTCGACGCTCGAGACGGTCTGCGTCGACACGGTCGAGGCCGGCTTCATGACCAAGGACCT
>DASQCU010000264.1:0-3679 GCA_035634575.1 Beijerinckia sp. | reverse complement strand
CGCATGCCCGCCCGGATCTTACCAATGAACTTGCAACGCCTGGCGCTGGCTGCCTGGCAAGCCTGACAGTTTGCAGCCGCGGCGACGAGGTGGATAGCGCCGCCGGCTGATCCCCTCGAAAAGCGGGTATCGTGCGAGTTCCGGTTGATCCCGCTTCCCCGGCCGGAGCGAAGCGCGGCAGGGGCTCCAGCATAAGGCGCTTCGCAGCATCTTGCGCTGGATCCCGGATTCCCTTCCGCTGCGCTCCAAGGCTCCGGGAAAGGGGGCACTTCCCGGCCGCAGCGAAGCGGAGAGCCGGGGCCCATCTCGCTGGAAATCGCCCTTTACAGCCCTCGTGCGAAGGCCCTCACCCTCGACTATTTCAAAAGCATGATCTTCGCGTCGCCTTTCCGATCGAGCACGTTCAAGCTCACGTCGGAGCCATGCTTTTGCAGACGAAGATCGAACCGCGATTGATTGATCTGCAAATTCTTCAAATAGACATGGTCCAGAAAATCCGGCAGCACCGGGACGGTGAAGCTGATGGCGTTCCTCTCATATTGAAGCTCCATGCCGAGGCAAGCGGCAAGGCAGGCAAAGGGCGCTGCTGCCGCCCAGGCTTGCGGTGCGCAGGCAACAGGATAGGCGGTCGGCCCGCGATGGGGCTTGCGGACGAAGCCGCAGAATAATTCCGGCAAGCGGCGCAGGTCCTGATGGGTCGCCGCCTCGAACAGGGCTGCGAACACCTGCGCGGCTTCGCTCGCCAGACCGTAGCGGGCAAAACCCTGTGCGATCATCGCATTATCATGCGGCCAGATCGTTCCATTATGATAAGAAATCGGATTGTAGCGCGCCTCACCCATCGCCACGGTGCGAATCCCCCAGCCGGTGAAGAATTGACGTCCGAGCAAAGTTGCGGCGACGCTCTTTGCGTGACCTGGGGTGGCAATACCCGCAAAGAGAGCATGGCCGGCGTTCGAGCTGCGCACCCGGCAGGGCACCTTGCGGCCATCAAGCGCAAGGGCGTAGGTTCCAAGATCATGGCACCAGAAGGCCACCTCGAAATTCTTCTGCAAAAGATGCGCGGCAGCGAGCAGTTTCTCCTCCAGCTCATACTCACCGAATTCATGCGCGAGCTTCGCCGCGTGGATTTTCGCAGCGAAGACATAGGCTTGCACCTCGCAAAGCGCGATCGGACCTTCGGCCAGGCTTCCATCGGCATGGAAGATCGAATCATAGGAATCCTTCCAGCCCTGGTTGGCGAGACCTTTCTCGGTTTCGCGCGCATATTCGACGAAACCATCGCCATCCCGATCGCCGAACACGTCGATCCACTCAAGCGCCGCCTTGATATTCGGCCAGATCGCCTGCAGCGTTTCGGCATCTCCGGTGCGGTCGAAATACATCCCCGCCAGCATGACGAAGAGCGGTGTCGCATCGACCGTCCCGTAATAGAGCTTGAACGGCACTTCGCCGAGCCGGGCCATTTCGCCAAGGCGCGTCTCGTGCAGGATCTTGCCCGGTTGCGCATCGGAGCCGGGATCGAACACCGTCGCCTGAGTGGCAGCGAGAAACTTGAGGACGCCCTTGGCGACCTGCGGATCGACCCATAGCATCAACATGGCGGTGATGATGCCATCACGCCCGAAAACCGTGCTGTACCAGGGAATCCCCGCATATGGGTAAAGCCCCTGAGGGGTTTGCGTCATCAGCATATAGAGATCTGAAGTCGCGCGGCAGCAGACCTCGTTGAAAAGCTCGTTCGAACTGCCAATCGTGGCAATTCCGGAGGCCGTCCCGCGCATTTCCCGGCGCTTGTCGCGAAAGGCCAGCGAGAAATGATGTAATTTCGTGCGGGCGTGATCCTCACAAAGAATAGAGGTGAAAAGCGAACAGCTCTGTCCCGGTGCGAGATCGAATTCAAAACTCGCATTGCTGGTGTCGAGATGGCGAGGCTTGGGCCAGAAGTACAAACGCGTGGTACGCCGCACAGCGTCCAATCCATCGTAATGGAATTCAACGCCGCCCTTGGTTAAGACCGCTTTCTTCTCGCCACGCTTCGCCCGATGCGTTCCGCGCACCTCGAACAAATCGCGAAAATCGGCGCCGAAAAAGAGATCGACGCGAAAGCGAACCCGGTTTTCCGCGTAATTGTGGAAGCCGATCCGCTCGTAGGAGGCCGCCTGCCATAAAAACTTCGTGCGCTCGATCGCGATCGTATCGCGTGGCAGGACGATTTCTTCGGCGGCATGAATGTCGGGATTAGCGAGATCGACCGAAAGCGCGGCATTATCGTCCTGGGTGATCGAGCTCAAGAGAAGCGGACGCTTGCCCTCCAAGCGCAATTCGAACCAGGAGAGAAAACGCGTATCGTGGAAGTAAAGGCCCTCGGCTTCATTACCGCCGGCCCCGATATCGCCGTAACTATCGAGGACCGCGAAAGCATCGCCGTGTTTCAGACTGCGCAGTGACTTTTGCGCAAGCGATTGTTCGGCCTGAATATAATGTTCCGGCAGATTGTCCGTTACGCCGGCGTGGCCGGGAGTCTGAGCCGTCTCATACATGCGGCACCGCCTTCATTAGTATACCCGGAATCCTTGAGGATTCCGGGTTCCTTTCGGCAAATCGCTAAAGCGAAAGCGATTTGCGAGAGTCGAACCGTCTGTTCCTTCGGAGCGGCGGTATATTATATGCTGGGTGTAAATTCCCACTTGTAAAATTCCTGCTTGCAAATTCGCCGCGCGCGGCGATCATGAAGCTCTGTTCGGTTCGGAACGGTCAATTTACACAGCGATGGTCAAATAGATCGACCATTGGCTCACAGCCGCTCCGAAGGAACGATGAAACTTGTACTCAGGGTCGCAAAGGGCTCCCCTGCTGGCCGTTCCACCGGGCTTTTCTCGGCGGAACTTGTGGCAAGATCCGCCATTGGTTTCGTTTATTTCCGCGCTTTCAACCGGCTGACGGAAATTTGAAAGAGTCACCAAGAGCTATTCTTTGTGACCGGTGGTATACCCTGCATCCTGGAGGATTCAGGGTTCGTTTCCGGTAAATCGCTTATGCGATAGCGATTTGCTGGAGTGGCACCGCGTATATTAAGGCAAATGGCTCCACGTGAGCGCGCTTTGCCAGAAGGAACCAAGAGACATCCTTTGCGACTCTCGGCATTTCAAACAATCAAAGCGTTTTCATGTTCTTGAAACTCAAAATGCTGCCGGGCGAACCAGGTTCGCCTGCGGGCTCCGTGAGCGACGGGTCGAAAAACGGAGGGTCATTGCTGGCTCGCTTGAATTTGAAAGAGACCCGGCTTGGTTACCTCATGCGAGGGCCAATGCCGATCGTCGTCCTGTTTGCAAGCCTCGCCGTTCTCGCGCTCTCGGCGGCTGGCGCAACTGCCCTTTGGAACTTGCAGACCCGCGACATCAGGGAGGCAAAGACCAATCTGATGACGCTCGATCTTCTCCTAGCGGGGGAAACGGAAAGAGCTATACAAAATGTCGATCTTGTCCTCGAAAGCACCCAGCGGAAGATTGCCTCCGAGGGCATCTCGGCGGCAGAAGATTACGCCAGGGTGCAAGCCGATTCCAGCACCCACGAGTTCCTGCGAACGGAAATCGCCGGCCTGCCGCAGATCAAAATCCTCTCCCTGGTCGCGGCGGACGGCCATCTCATAAATTTTTCGGACGCGTATCCGGTCCCC
>DASQCU010000263.1:0-4972 GCA_035634575.1 Beijerinckia sp. | reverse complement strand
GGCCTGCAGGCGCGGCTGATGAGCCAGGCGCTGCGCAAGCTCACCGCTTCGATCGCGCGCTCGCAGACGACGGTCATCTTCATCAATCAAATCCGGATGAAGATCGGGGTCATGTATGGCAGCCCAGAAACCACGACTGGCGGCAATGCCTTGAAATTCTATGCCTCTGTCCGGCTCGACATTCGCCGCATCGGATCGATCAAGGATCACGAAGACATCGTCGGCAATCAGACCCGCGTCAAGGTTGTCAAGAACAAGGTTGCGCCGCCTTTCAAGCAGGTCGAATTCGACATCATGTATGGCGAAGGCGTGTCGAAGGTCGGCGAACTTGTCGATCTCGGCGTCAAAGCGGGCGTGGTCGAGAAATCCGGCGCATGGTTTTCCTACGATAGCCAGAGGCTTGGCCAGGGCCGCGAGAACGCCAAGAATTTTCTGAAAGCGAATCCGCAGGTCGCCGATAAGATCGAGCAGGCGATCCGGGAAAATTCCGGTCTCATCGCCGATCGCATCCTCGATCAGACCGATGACGCGGATATGGGCGAGTAAAGCGTCGCTTCCGCGAATGGCGGATCATGTCAGTTGAACTGGGTCCCATTTCACCTGAAAGGCGCCAAAATTGGGGTTCGCACCTAGCCCGGATCGTGCGAAACAAGATGGGTTCCGAAGCCGCAAGCGCCGGTTGAGCCCTTGTCGTTGCAACGCCGGCCTACACATAGGAAACAGGACTTGGGGAACGGGACTTGAGGCACGTGTGCAGCGGGTGTGAGCGAAAATGAATGGCGTCAATGAAATTCGATCGGCCTTTCTCGACTTCTTCGGCAGGAACGGGCACGAGATCGTCTCCTCCTCGCCGCTCGTGCCGCGTAACGATCCGACGCTGATGTTCACCAATGCCGGTATGGTTCAGTTCAAGAATCTTTTCACCGGAGTGGAGAAGCGGCCCTATTCGCGTGCGGCTTCGGCGCAAAAATGCGTGCGCGCGGGCGGCAAGCACAATGATCTCGACAATGTCGGCTATACCGCTCGCCATGCCACTTTCTTCGAAATGCTGGGCAATTTCTCGTTCGGCGATTATTTCAAACCCCTCGCGATCGAACTCGCCTGGACATTAATCACTGAAGTCCTGGATCTGCCCAAGAGCCGACTCCTCGTGACCGTCTATCACGACGATGACGAGGCCCATGATCTTTGGAAGAAAATTGCGGGTTTTCCGGATTCGAAGATCATCCGCATTCCGACCTCCGACAATTTCTGGGCCATGGGCGATACGGGTCCTTGCGGACCTTGCTCGGAAATCTTCTTCGACCGAGGCGAAAGGTTCTATGGCGGCCCGCCCGGAAGCGCCGACGAAGATGGCGACCGGTTTCTCGAATTCTGGAACCTCGTTTTCATGCAATTCGAGCAAGTGAGCCCCAGCGAGAGGGTCGCCTTGCCCCGGCCATCGATCGACACGGGGATGGGCCTTGAACGAATCGCCACATTGCTGCAAGGGGTCGAATCGATTTTCGAGATCGACCTCATGCGCGCACTGGTTCTGGCGGTTGCCCAGGCGACCGGCGTCGATCCAGACGGTCCGCAAAAGGCCAGCCATCGCATCATTGCCGATCATCTTCGTTCTTCAGCCTTTCTCGTCGCCGACGGCGTCCTGCCTTCGAATGAAGGACGCGGCTATGTCCTGCGCCGCATCATGCGCCGCGCCATGCGTCATGCCCAGCTGCTTGGCGCGCAGGAGCCCTTGCTGTGGCGGCTGGTCCCCGCCCTGACCCGCGAAATGGGCCAGGCCTATCCCGAATTATTGCGCGCAGAAGCCCTTATCGTGGAAACGCTGAGGCTCGAAGAAACCCGGTTCCGGGTCACATTGGCGCGCGGCCTTTCGATCCTCGACGAAGAAACCCGTGCTCTGCCGCAAGATGGCACCTTGCCCGGCGATATCGCCTTCAAGCTCTATGACACCTATGGTTTCCCGCTCGATCTCACGCAGGACGCTCTTCGAGCCCGCGGTCTCAATGTCGATACGCAAGGGTTCCAGGCAGCGATGCAACGCCAGCGTGCCGAGGCGCGGAAAGCCTGGGCTGGCTCTGGCGAAGCCGCGACAGAGGCCGTCTGGTTCGCCGTCAAGGAAAAGACAGGCGCCACCGAATTTTTCGGCTATGATACGGAACGCGCCGAAGGCATCGTCGCCGCGATCGTGAAGGACGGCACGGAAGTGGATCGCCTCCCCTTGGGTGAAAGGGGGGCGATTATTCTCAATCAGACGCCCTTCTACGGCGAGGCGGGCGGTCAAGTCGGCGATACCGGTGTCGTGATAGCGCCCGGTGTGCGTTTCCGTGTCACCAATACGCAAAAGAAACTTGGCGATCTTCATGTTCACGAAGGTTTCGTCGAGGAAGGCGATTTGTCCGTAGGGCTTGCGGTCGAGCTGATCGTCGATCATGAACGCCGCGACGCGGTGCGCGCCAATCATTCGGCGACCCATCTTCTTCATGAAGCCCTGCGTCAGGTCCTTGGCGATCATGTCGCGCAAAAAGGTTCGCTCGTCGCGCCAGATCGGTTGCGTTTCGATTTCGTTCATCAAAAGCCGATCTCCGAAGACGAACTTGCACGCGTCGAGGATATCGCCAATCGCGCAGTGCTGGAGAACGCGCCGGTTGTGACGAGATTGATGGGGATCAATGAGGCCATCGGCTCTGGCGCCCGAGCCTTGTTCGGCGAAAAATATGGCGATGAGGTGAGGGTTGTCTCGATGGGGCAATCGCAGGCAGACGATTCGGCTCCGATGACGCACCAGGCTTTTTCAACGGAACTCTGCGGCGGCACCCATGTCTCGCGTACCGGCGATATCGGACTTATCACGATCGTTTCGGAAAGCGCTGTCGCGGCAGGCGTCCGCCGTGTCGAAGCCAAGACCGGCATGGCGGCGCGCCGTCATCTCAATGCGCAAGCCCATCTTCTGCATGATGTCGCGGCCTTGCTCAAGGCTCCCGAAGAAGATGCCGCAAAACGCCTGGCCAATCTCATCGATGAGCGGCGCAAACTCGAACGCGAGTTGAGCGAGGCGCGCAAGAAACTCGCGATGGGGGGAGCCGGAGACCGAAGCACTGAAGCGATCCAGGAGATCGATGGCATTAAATTCTTCGGCCGTGCCGTGGCGGGCATAGAGATGAAGGACCTGAAATCCTTGGCCGATGAGGCTAAACAAAACGTCGGCTCTGGCGTTGTGGCCATAGTCGGGGTGGGGCCAGACGGAAAGGCCGGTGTTGTCGTCGGCGTCACGACAGATCTGACCGAGCGCTTCGATGCCGTTGCTCTGGTACGGGCGGCCTCCACCAAGCTTGGCGGTAAGGGCGGCGGTGGCCGTCGCGACATGGCGCAAGCCGGAGGCCCGGATGGCGAGGCGGCAGAGGCGGCGATCGCCGCGGTCAGTGAGGCGCTTCGCGAAACGGCAGCTGCATCGTGAGAACCGAAGCGGCAAATGTTCCATCTCTCCCGTTGCTCAGACCGGAAGATACTCTAGTTGACGCAACTCGATGGTTAGAGCATTCTGAGCAATAGAGCATAAGTTGAACTGCGAGACGAAGCGTTCTCAGCTCACCATCGGATCCGAACATGTTCAAATCGATTCTGATCCCGATTGATCTCAATGAACTCGGTGTTGCCAAGCCGGCTCTCGCTGCGGCAACCGAACTGGCACCCGAGGACGCACGGCTGCGGCTTTTGACTGTGGAGGCAGTGCTCCCCGCCAGTTTCATGGAATTTGTCCCAGCCGATTTCGACCGAAAACAGCAGGAGCGCGCCCTGCACATGCTCGAGGAAATCGGCACGACCCTTTCCTTGCCGAAAGAGCGCATTTCCCAAAATGTGCGAACCGGCGTGATTTACAGAGAAATTCTGGAAGAAGCCGACGACTGGGGAGCGGACCTGATCGTCATAGGGTCCCATAGGCCTGCTATGTCGACTTATCTTTTAGGCTCGAATGCCAAAACGGTCGTGCGCCATGCCAAATGTTCAGTTTTGGTGATTCGATCGTGACTTAACGGTTTTTCCAGCTTCTTTTGGATCTTGGGGGCAACTCCGATGATCCCGCGCCGTTCATTCGTGTAGGCGCATTGCAAACCCGCATAGCAGAGGAGGACCGTGATGGCTCAACAAGACGCAAGGACAACGACCGGCGTTGATGCGGCAGTGGAAAGCGTGAACGCTGCATCGAAGAATTTCCAGGTGCTGGCCAACGAACTCGCGCAAATGTCGAAGCAATCCTTCGAACATGCGACTCAGGCCGTGGAAAAACTTCGCAATGCCCGCAGCCTGGAAGAGGTTTTGGCGATCCAGACGAATTTCGTGAAGGAATCCTTCGAGCAAGCCGCCCAGCGTACGCGGAGACTGGGCGAGCTCGTACCGGCTTTCCCCATGGAATTAGCCAAGACCTATCAGGATGCGGTGCTGAAATCGTTCAATGCGGCCGTCCAGACGACCGAAGCAGTCGGGCAAGCCGCAACCGCCAATGTGGAGCGGTTTTCGGATAGCCTTCGCAAATAATGAAGGGGCAAAATCCGATTGAAGCGAGCGGATTTTGCTCATCAATAAACTGGCGAATCATTGACGCGCATCATCCCCTTTCGAGGGCCTGCGAAAACAAGGGAGAGCGCTCGACATTCCTTCCCAGTCGTGGCAGGGAGCGCCTACGGCTGTGGCGGGTGGTTCAGCCAGAGTGCAGGCAGAGTCGTGTCCTGTCCACGGCGCCGCCCGCGTCCATGTTATCATTCGGTATGGTGGCGCCGCCGCTTCGTCGTGCTGAAGCTCTCTTCGAGAACTTCGCGAAGGACGATGCTTCTCCTGGATGCTGAAAGTCTGCGTCGCATCACCGCGACGGGAGAAAATCATCCCGCTCTTCCCGGCGTGCCCTTGAAAAAGGCGCGTGATGTGCATTTGTTCGAGCAGGCCGCTCTCCGTAACCGCCGTGAAGGATGCCAGA
>DASQCU010000262.1:0-5130 GCA_035634575.1 Beijerinckia sp. | reverse complement strand
GACGGGATTGGTGGCGCATTTGCAGACAAGCGTTCCGCCTGCGAAATTTTCTGCTGCCGGCGTGATGCCATGATCTATGGCCGGATGAATCGAAATTGTCATACGTTCCTCCCTCGCGCTTTGTTATACCGCCGTTCCGCAGGAACTGGCGGTATAGAAACGGTCTTCCTGCCCAAACGGTCTTCTGGTTGACAGAGAAATTCTTCATTCGCTCCGGTTCAGCCGCCCTTGATCGCCGTTTCGAAAGCTTGGCGGAATTTTTCAAGTTCGGACGGATCGAGATTGGAGACCGCCCAATAATCCGTCTCACCCATGCGCCAGCCCAATATAGAATAGCCTTCAACGGTTTGCGTTCCTGGCGATCTTAACGTGCCCGCAGGCAGGGCGGTCAGACTGATGAGATGCTCACGGCGGCGATAGACCAGGGTCGGTACGGGCTGGCCGCCGATCACCTCGATCCGTCCGCCGGCAAGCGGAAAGCCTTCCGTGCCAAGATCAACGACCTGCGGCGCGAGGGCGAAATGGCTGTCGAACCAGGGCTTGACTGTGTGGCGATCCGAAGAGGCAATATCCACCGGCTGGCCGGAAAGGAGCCCGCGCTTGTGATCGGCGATGAGCGTCTGCGTCAAGCTGGCCGTTTCCTGTGTCGAACTCGTTGCAAGCCAGGTTGTGACGCTCGCGAGCCCCGCCGCCAGCACGGCAGAGGCGGCCATGGCGCGCCAAGCGGGCGTAACGCGCGGCTCGGAGGGGTGAGCCAGGCGAGAGACCCGCTGGCGCAAGGCGGCAGGAGCCATGGGCTTGGCGATTGTGCCGCGAATGACCTCATGCAAGGCGCGCATGCGTCCGTAATCGGCGGCTAGGGCAGGGTCCTGTGCCAGACGGCGCTCGAGCTGAAGCATACCCGCGGCATCGAGTTCGCCATCGAGGGCTGCATGAATGAGGAGCATGTCGTCGCCGGAATTCATTTCAGAATGCCCTTCCCAGAGCCGCGATCAAGAGGGACCGGGCACGAGCCAGCCGCGACATGACGGTGCCAATCGGTGCGCCAGTGATCTCAGCTATTTCGCGATAGCTGCACCCGTTGATATCGCGCAGAACGAGAACCTCCTTGAAGGGTGGCCGCAAATCGGAAATCGCAGCTTCGAGGGCTGCAGCGTCTGCCTTGGCGATCAATGCCTCCTCGGGTGTCGCGGTCTCGTCCGCGACCGGCTCGGCTTCAATATTTTCGGAGGCGATGAGCGCTTTCGGCCGATTTCGTGCGAGCCAGGTAAAGGCTGTGTTTCTGACGATCGCAAGCAGCCAGGCCCGGGCATTGCCTCCCGCATAGCTTTCGAGACCTTTCAGCGCGCGCAGGCAGGCCTCTTGCACGATATCCTCGGCATCGGTGCTATTGCCGGTGAGCCAGCGGGCCAGACCATAGGCATCGTCGAGGTGGGGCATGATCACCTCCGCAAAACGATCATGCGCCGCCTGTCCTGGCACACCCGCCTCTCTGCCTAATGATCATTCATCTGCGGAACGACAATGATTTTGCCTTTCATATGCGGATGCAAACCGCAAAAATAATCGATCGTTCCGGGCGTATTGAATTCGAAGCTGAATGTGTCATCCGTGTCGAGCGCCTTGGAATGGACGCCGACCGACGCCATGACCACGCTATGCGGGATGTCATCGCTGTTACGAAACACGACCTTCGTGCCGGCCTTGATTGTAAGCTCAGCCGGTGAAAATGTGAAATTGTCGATCCTCACTTCTGCGACGTCAGGCGCGGCTGCGACCGGACCGCGTCCGGGCGGCAAAAGGAGGAGCACCGGGGCAAGCAGCCCCAAGGCGAGCACAATATGCCGCCCGCCACGCCGCTTAGCGTAGTTGTTCATTTTTTTGATCCTGATCCAGATAACTCAGCTCTCGGCGAGCGGCTGATCGATAATCGCGAGTTGCTTTTGACCTCGGCGAACCTCCACTTTCGAGACGCCGAGAAGGCTGCGCAATCGCTCGGCGGGCACAGTCATCGGCCCAGGTGAAGCAGCAGTTCCGGGCTGCGGCTGCGGAAAAGCAGTCGCCATCGCTGTGTGGAAGGTCACATTGCCTTCAACCTTTTGCATCAATTGATGAATGTGGCCGTTGAGAACCGTAACCGATCCGAACCCTTTCAAAAGATCGAGCGCCTTCGCCGAATCCTCGGTGCCCCAGCCCCATTCCGGATAGACGGTCCAAAGCGGAATATGAGCAAAGACGACGATTGGGGTGGACGCGGATTTGGTGTGAAGATCATCTGCGAGCCAGGCAAGTTGTTCTTCGCCGAGCGAGCCCATGCCGCCCGCTTTCAGATTGGCGACATTGACGAGACCGACGAAATGAACGCCGCCCGCGTCGAAGGAATAATAGCCGGGGCCTTTTGCGCCGGCTCTCCTGCCGTAGCGATCCATGTAGGCTTTGCCATTGTCCTCGTCGATCATGTCGTGCTCGCCGGGAACGTAATGGACATCGAGCCCCGCGCTGCCGATCACCTTGTCGGCATCATCGAATTCATTCGCCCTTGAAAGATGGCTGATATCGCCTGTGTGGATCATGAAGTCCGGCTTCGTGGGCATGGCTTTGATACGGTCTATCGCTTCCTGCAGCGTCCCAAGTACATTCGGATTGGCAGGCTTGTTGAAGCCGATATGGCTATCGGAAATCTGCATGAAGGTGAAAGCGCCCGGCGCGGCCTGCGCCTTGGCTTCGCCAAGAAGGCCGAGCGATTTTGGCACACCCCCCTGTACCGTCCAAAGCACGCCTGTGCCCACCCACACCATACATTCGAGCATGCCACGGCGGTCTATGCCGCCATTCTTGTTGTCAAACATGTTCTTTCCTCGTTAAAGCCCTGCGGTCAATGAGGAAACTTCGAGGAGCGATGGTTTATTCCATCGCGGCGAAATATTTTCACCGGATCGCGAATGGCAGCGCACCGTCGGGTACCCGCTATCGATTATGGCAGCGCCCCGGCAGCGGGATTCCTTCCCTCAAGGATGGCCCCGTAAGCTCCACTGGCCCGGGGTGCCGCCCAGACCGGCGGCGCTATGGCCTGCACTGGCGGGTCGCTTCGGTAGGCATCGAAGCTCCACACGGGATCGGCGAGAGCCTTATAAGATGAAGCGGCCGGGACATGCGAATGTTTGGGTTTCGCGTCAGCCAAGCCGACAGACCCGAGGAGGAGCACGAGGCTAAGGACGCCAGCTGTTTGGACCTTGTTTGTCATGACAATCTCCTATGAAGACGACCCACAAGAAGATGCATGCTGATGGCCGTAGCATTTGTGGGAGGGTCGATGAGGAGACTGGAAAAGACGCGGTTTATTCCCGAAAGCGTGTCCAGCAAAAGTGGAAACCGGTTTTGCGTCCGGACACGCGATAAAAAAATACCGCGAAAAAACGAGTACAGCGTTTCGGCTCCGCCCTGCAAAAAATGCCCGAAACGAAGATCGTTTCGGGCATCTCTTCAGACAAATTCCAGCTACGATCACGACATGATGACCTGCGTATCAATAGCCCATGTCGCCCATGCCGCCAGCGGCTGGCGCCGCGTGCCTCTCCGGCTTTGCCTTTTCCGCAATCATTGCCTCGGTGGTGATGAGAAGCGAGGCGACCGAAGCGGCATCCTGCAGGGCCGCACGGACAACCTTCACCGGATCGATCACCCCGGCGGCCATGAGATCCTGATATTCGCCGGTCACGGCATTGTAGCCGCAGCTATATTCATTCTTCTCCATGAGCTTGCCGACGATCAGCGATCCATCCTCCCCGGCATTGATGACGATCTGCCGGACAGGGGCTTGGATCGCGCGCCGCACAATGTCGATGCCGGCTTTCTGGTCGGGATTGCCCACCGGCAACCCATCCAGAACTTGTTGCGCGCGCAGCAAGGGAATGCCACCGCCTGGCAGAATTCCTTCGTCGATCGCGGCCCGCGTCGCATGGAGTGCGTCCTCGACGCGGTCCTTGCGTTCCTTCACTTCGACCTCGCTTGCGCCCCCGACACGGATCACCGCGACGCCGCCCGAAAGTTTGGCGAGTCTTTCGCGCAGCTTGTCCCGGTCATAGTCGGAAGTCGTTTCTTCTATTTGCATCTTGAGCTGCGTCACCCGGCCCTGGATGTCTTCCTTGGAACCTGCTCCATCGATAATCGTCGTCGTCTCTTTTTCGACCACCACCTTTTTGGCGCGTCCAAGAATTTCGAGGCCTATGTTTTCCAGCTTCATGCCGAGATCCTCGGTGATCGCGGTGCCGCCGGTGACGATTGCGATATCCTCCAGCATGGCTTTGCGACGGTCACCGAAACCCGGTGCCTTGACAGCGACGACCCGAAGACCGCCGCGAAGCTTGTTGACGACCAAGGTCGCCAAAGCCTCGCCCTCGACATCCTCGGCGATGACGAGCAGCGGCTTGCCCGATTGAACGACAGCCTCCAGCACGGGCAGCAAGGCCTGCAGACTGGAAAGTTTCTTTTCGTGGATGAGGATATAGGCGTCCTCGAATTCGGCCTTCATTTTCTCGGTATCGGTCACGAAATAGGCTGATAGATAGCCGCGATCGAATTGCATCCCTTCGACCACTTCAAGTTCCGTCGCAAGGCTTTTGGCTTCCTCGACGGTGATAACGCCTTCATTGCCAACCCTCTGCATGGCTTCGGCAAGGAACCGGCCGACTTCCTTGTCGCCATTGGCGGAGATGGTCCCGATCTGCGAAATCTCCTCGTTATTCGTGACTTTCTTGGCATGGCTCCTGAGATCACCAACGACAGCCTCGACCGCCTGATCGATGCCCCGCTTCAAATCCATCGGATTCATGCCTGCCGCCACCGCCTTGGCACCCTCCCTGACGATGGCTTCGGCGAGAACTGTCGCGGTTGTGGTTCCATCGCCAGCGACAGTGCTTGTTTTCGAGGCGACTTCGCGCACCATTTGCGCGCCCATGTTCTCGAACTTGTCGGCAAGTTCGATCTCCTTGGCGACCGTCACACCATCCTTGGTAATGCGGGGTGCGCCATAGGACCGTTCGATGACGACATTACGCCCTTTCGGGCCGAGTGTGACCTTGACCGCCTGGGCAAGAATATCAATGCCGTGCAGCATTTTTTCCCTGGCGT
>DASQCU010000261.1:0-4912 GCA_035634575.1 Beijerinckia sp. | reverse complement strand
GGGTCATGCCAAAGCTGCAGCAACTCGCCGGAACCGTCGGCGGGCTCACCGGGGGCCTGCGGGCGCCGGCCTTCGACGTAAGCGAAAATGACAATGGACTCGTGCGGATCAGCGTGACCGAGGCTGGCATTAACGACAAGATTCGCCGCGCCGTCGATCAATCGATCGAGGTCCTGCGCCGGCGCGTCGATGCTCTGGGCACGACGGAGCCCAATATCCAGCGCCAGGGCAATGACCGCATTCTCGTCGAGGTGCCGGGCTTGCAGGATACGTCGAAGCTCAAGGAAATTCTTGGCACGACGGCAAAGCTCGAATTCCGCCTCGTCGGCGAGCCGGGCGAGGATCCAAATGATGTCGAGCCTCTCGATCAGGTGGAGAGCCCCGGCAAGCTTCCCGTCGAGAAGCGTGTCATGGTCCAGGGCGAGGATCTGACCGATGCGCAGCCAGGCTTCGATAACCGCACCCAGGAGCCCGTCGTCAATTTCCGCTTCAACATTCGGGGCGGGCAGAAATTCGGCGAGGTGACTTCGGCAAATGTCGGACGCCCCTTCGCGATTGTACTTGATGGCAAGGTGATTTCGGCGCCTCGCATCCTTGGACCCATCACCGGAGGTTCCGGGCAGATTTCCGGCCGGTTCACTGTCGAGCAAGCCAATAATCTGGCGATTCTTCTGCGCGCCGGCGCGCTTCCCGCCAAGCTGACGATTGTCGAGGAACGCACCGTCGGCCCCGGCCTCGGCCAGGATTCGATCGATGCGGGCAAGCGGGCGGCCTATGTCGGCGCCATCCTCGTCGTCATCTATATGCTTGTAACCTATGGCGTATTCGGCGTTTTCGCGAATATTGCGCTGATGGTCCATATAGCCTTCATCTTCGCCGGTCTTGTGCTTCTTGGCGCGACGTTGACCTTGCCGGGCATTGCCGGAATCGTGCTCACCATCGGCATGGCGGTTGATTCGAATGTCCTGATTTATGAGCGCATCCGCGAAGAAGCGCATATGGGGCGTTCGATCGTCTCCGCGCTCGATGCCGGATTCAAGCGCGCCTTCGCGACGATCGTCGATTCCAATGTCACCATGTTCGTTGCCGCCGCCATCCTCTACTTTTTGGGCGCGGGGCCGGTTCGGGGCTTTGCTGTTTCGCTCGCGCTCGGCATTTTGACGAGCATCGTGACAGCGGTCACAATGACGCGCATGATGATCACCCTCTGGTATCGCTATACGCGGCCGAAGAAATTGCCAATCTAGCGCGTTCAAAAGGAACCGCACGTGGCGAGTCTTGGTCGAAAGGGCCTTTCCCGATGAAACTTCTGCGCCTTGCGCCAGAGAATACCAAGTTCCCTTTCATGCGCTTCCGGCGCGTGAGCTATCCGTTCTCGGCTCTGCTTTCGATCGTATCGGTCGTCCTGTTCCTGACCTGGGGCATGAATTTCGGCATTGATTTTTCCGGCGGCACACTCATCGAATTGCGCGCCAAGTCAGGCCCGGCCGACGTAGCCGCTCTACGCGACATTGCCGAGCATATGGACGTTGGCGATGTCGAGGTGCAGGGTTTCGGCTCGCCCTCTGAAGTCACCTTACGTTTCGGCGTCCAGCCGGGCGGCGAGGGTGCGCAGGAAGCTGCCGTCAATCGCGTGAAAGAGGCGATTGGCAATGATTATGATATTCGCCGCATCGAGGTCGTCGGTCCGCGAGTCTCGGGCGAACTCGTGCAATCGGGTACGCTTGGCGTCGTCATCGCGATCGTCGCCGTGCTTTGCTATCTCTCGTTCCGCTTCGAATGGCAATTCGCGGTCGGCGCGATCATCGCCACGATGCACGATCTTCTCCTGACCGTCGGCTTTTTCTCGATTACTCAGCTCGAATTCAACACGACCTCGATTGCGGCCATCCTCACCATTGTCGGCTATTCGCTGAACGAAACAGTGGTGGTTCTCGACCGAATTCGCGAAATGATGAAGAAATTCCGGAAAATTCCGACCGACGAATTGATCGATCGTTCGGTCAATGCCGTCCTGCCGCGCACAATCATGACCGCGACCACGGTGTTTCTCGCGCTTCTGTCGCTCGTGGTCTTTGGCGGCCAGGTCATTCGTTCTTTCTCGCTGGCGATGATGTGGGGCGTTTTCGTCGCGACCTATTCTTCCGTCTTCATCTGTTCGCCCATGTTGATCTATCTTGGCCTGCGCGGCGAAGGGCAGGAGCCTGCCGCCACGCCGGAGGCCAAGCCGGCCAAGGCTTCAGCTTGAACGTGCCACGATACCAGGGTTTTTTGCCTGGCCCGCATATGATCGAGGGCTATGGCAATGGCGGTTTTCGATTCGGCGGCATGTCGCATCGCGGTTCGATCCTGGCGCTGCCGTCCGGCATTTATGCCTGGGATGCCGTCACAGCGCGAGACATTACCATCGAATCGCTTAGGCCCGTCTTCGATGAGCCGCTGGGCCTCATCGAACATCTTTTGATCGGCACTGGATTGGACATCGTGCCGCTCTCTGCATCGCTGCGTCAGCGCTTGCGTGAAGCGGGAATCAGGGCCGAGCCCATGCCCACGGGTGCTGCGGCCCGGACCTATCCCATTCTTCTTGGCGAAAACCGCCGCGTCGCGGCGGCCCTTCTGGCCGTGCCCTGATGCACGGACGAACGGAAGATTACGCCTATTGCGAGCAATTGTTCCGGCGCGATGATCCGGATCGCTGGTTTTCGAGCTTCTTCATTCCGCAGCCGTTTCGCCGGCATGTTCACGCGCTCTACGCCTTCAATCTGGAGATCGCCCGGGCGCGGGAAGTCGTCTCCGAACCTCTGCTCGGCGAAGTCCGCTTCCAATGGTGGCGTGATGCGCTTGAAGGCATCGCGCAATCGGATGTCGCGGCCAATCCGGTCGCGGCCGCCCTCATCGATACGGTCGAGCGCTTTTCCCTGCCGCGCGAAAAGCTGACCGGTCTGATCGACGCGCGGCTTTTCGATCTCTATGACGATCCGATGCCCTCGATGGACGCGCTCGAAGCCTATGCGGAGGCGACCTCATCGAGTCTGTTTCAGCTTGCTGCGCAGATCCTCGATAAAGGCGAGGCCGAGGCCAATGCTGCAATAGCAAGCCACGCCGGAATTGGCTATGCCATCACGGGGTTGTTGCGGGCCTTGCCTTGGCATTTGGCGCGCGGACAAATCTATATTCCGGCAGAAATCCTCGCTGCGAATGGCGTCGAACGCGACCAGCTTTTCGCCGGTCCTGCCTCAGAGCAATTGACTGCGGCGCTCGCCGATATGCGGACGCTGGCGCGCCGGCATATTCGCAGCATGGAAGCCAAAATTTCCGGCCACAGGCTCAAGGTCGCGTCCGTATTTCTCCCCGCAAGCCTTTGCGAAGCCTATTTGCAGCGCATGGAAAGGCGCGATTACGACCTGTTCGAGTCAGCCGTCGCGCTGCCGCAATGGCGCCGCCAATGGATTTTGTGGCGCGCCTCCTCTCGCTGGGGATAGTGGCTCTCTTCCTGAGGTCTGAAATTTTGAATCATTCGGGATTATAGATCCGGCACCAAACCGGGCAGGGGATAGGGAATGATTGCGGCTCCACAAATCAACGTCCTTCTCATCGGCTCCGGCGGACGCGAACATGCAATTGCGGTAGCGCTCCGCAAAAGCCCTTTGCTTGGCACCCTCTTCGCCGCGCCCGGCAATCCCGGCATAGCGCATCTCGCGGAACTTGCATCTTTGACGATAACGGACCATCGCGCGGTTGCCGATTTCTGCAAAGCCAACATGATCGGCCTTGTTGTCATTGGCCCGGAAGCGCCGCTTGTCGCGGGTCTCGTCGATGATCTCGAAGCGCAGGGGATCAAGGCTTTCGGCCCGCGCAAGGCTGCGGCGCGGCTCGAAGGATCGAAAGGCTTCACGAAGGATTTTTGCCGCCGCTATAAAATTCCGACTGCGGCCTATCAGCGCTTTACTGACGCTGCCACCGCCAAGGCCTATGTCCGCGACGAGGCCTTGCCGATCGTCGTCAAGGCGGATGGATTGGCTGCTGGCAAGGGGGTTGTCGTGGCATTCAGTCTCACTGATGCGGAGGCGGCCATCGACATGATGTTTTCGGGCGGTTTTGGTGCCGCTGGTCAGTCGATCGTCGTGGAAGAGTTTCTCGAAGGGGAAGAAGCGTCGTTCTTCGCACTTTGCGATGGCACAAATGCGCTCGCTTTCGCATCGGCGCAGGATCACAAGAGGGTCGGGGAGGGCGACACGGGACCGAATACGGGCGGCATGGGCGCCTATTCGCCCGCGCCGATCATGGATGCTGAAATGTCGGCGCGGGTGATGGCCGAGATCATCGAGCCAACGCTCAAAGGCATGATCGACATGGGAGCGCCGTTCAAGGGCGTGCTGTTCGCCGGTTTGATGATCGGAGCGACGGGACCGAAGCTCATCGAATATAATGTCCGTTTCGGCGATCCGGAAACGCAAGTCATGCTGCCACGGCTCGAAGACGATCTTCTCGATCTCATGCTCGCTTGCGCCGAGGAACGCCTTGCGGACAAGATCGTGCATCTCTCAATGCAATCGGCGCTGACTGTCGTACTTGCTGCGAAAGGCTATCCGGATGCGCCGATAAAGGGCAGCGAGATTCATAATCTCGCGCAGGCCGAAGCCATGCCTGGCGTCTTGATTACCCATGCCGGAACGAGGCAGGACGACGAAAAACTTCTGGCCGATGGCGGACGGGTTCTCAATGTCACGGGGCTTGGCGATCACGTAGCTGAGGCGCGCGCGCGCGCCTATGCGGCGGTGGATGCAATCGATTGGCCGGGCGGCTTCTGCCGTCGCGATATTGGCTGGCGGGCGCTCAAGGCAGGTTCCGCGCGATAAAGGTCATGGCGCGGAGATTAATACCAAGAGTCGCAAATGGCGACTCTTGGTTC
>DASQCU010000260.1:0-3357 GCA_035634575.1 Beijerinckia sp. | reverse complement strand
ACCGACCGGCACGGATTGAAGGATCTGGCGCGCGAACTTCTTGGCACCGAACTGTCAAAACAGCAGCAATCCTCCGACTGGGGCGCGGAAACGCTCACAGAGGCGCAACTCACCTATGCAGCTTCGGATGTCTTGCACCTGCACGCCTTGCGCGCCCGCCTCGACATGATGCTGAAGCGTGAAAACCGCCTGGAGCTGGCGCAGGCCTGTTTCGGCTTTCTGCCGACGCGGGCCCGTCTCGACTTGCTGGGATGGGCGGATACGGACATATTCTCGCATATGTAGCGCGGGCGTTTGCCAGCTCTCCGCCTTAACTTTGCCGCTTGCCTGTTCCATGCTAAGCTTGGGCATTAGGCGGCGCCGGGCGTTGATTGCGGCAGCGCCCAAGCATTTCAAAACGAAATCAAATATCTCACAATGAGACATTACCATGACGGACGCGTCACGCGGCATGGCTGATCGCGGCGCTCATTTCGGTCTCCCGGCGGGCGGCGCCCCCCGGCCTGGCGCCTTCAAGGCCGCCAGCCGGCACAGCGCGCGGGTGCGATGGCTTCGCCGTGCCATCGTGGGCGGGTGCGTCCTCAGCGTCGCGGCCATCCTCGGCATGGCTCTTTTCGATCCGTTCAAACATTTGCCGGTGAATATTTCGATCGGTCATGTGGGCGTGCAAGGCACGCGCGTGACAGTCGATTCGCCCAAAATGGCCGGCCTTCAGGCCGATGGGCGGCCCTTCGAGGTCAAGGCCCGCTCCGGCATTCAGGACATTCTGACGCCCAATATTGTCGAACTCCTGGGCGTGGATGCCAAGCTGCGCATGGCTGATACATCCACGGCGCATGTTACGGCCTCGAACGGCGTTTACGACAGCCTGCATGATTCGGCCGTGCTGAAAGGAGCCGTCCGCATCAAGAGCGACGCCGGCTATGACATCAAGATGAAAATCGCCGAAATAGACTTCAAGACGGGGGCTCTTGTCTCGAATGAACCTGTCCACGTCGATCTGGACAGCGGGATGGTCGAAGCCGACCAGATGAACATCCTGGACAATGGCCATAAGATCACGTTCGAGGGAGGCGTCAAATCCACATTCCAGACCGGCGATCAGGATCCAGCGAAGGCCGGCAGCCCGGCGGAGGCGAGCAAATGATCGCGGTGCTGTCCATGTTTGGCCCCAAGTTTCGCTCAACCCAGATCGTTTTCACCCTTTGCCTTTGCGGTCTCTCGGGCGTTCCGGCCCTTGCCGAGACTGCGCAATCTGCCGGGGTGCTGCCGGGCGGGAATTCCAAGGAGCCGGTGCATATAGAAGCCGGCAAGCTCGACTATTTCGACAAGGAGCAAAAGCTTGTCTACACGGGCAATGTCGTTGCGACTCAAGGGGATAGCCGCCTCAAGGCCTCGACGCTCGTCATTTTCCTGACGCCGAAAGACGCGAGCGAGCCCAATGGCCTTCCCGCTTCGTCGAGCCAGATGCGCCGGATGGAAGCGGCGGGCCCCGTGACATTGACCTCAAAGGATCAGGTCGGAACCGGCGATAGCGGCATTTACGAAAAATCCGAGAACAAAGTCACCCTCATTGGCAATGTGACATTGAGTCAGGGGCCGAATGTCACCAAAGGCGATAAACTGATATATGATTTGAATACGAAACAAGCAGTCGTCACTGGCCGCGTAAGAAGCCTGTTCCTGCCAAACGGTTCTGACGACACTACAACAAAAAAACCGGGGAAGGTTACGTCCAATCCGAAGCCCGAAGGGACGGAAAAACCGCAATGACATTGCGCGGATTACCGTTTTCTTCATGTTCAGGATGTGCGGATTTACTTGATGTTTCACTTAGCCAGCCTATTCTGCAAAGAATTTTCGAACGAAGCGAGCCGCGCCAAGGCCCGTGAAATCAGTGCGGGATGTTTTCTGCTTTGCGCATGAGACCGGTCTTCTCCGCTCAGGCGCTGATGGTACGGCTGCGCGGCTTGCCATTCGGCTATGGCAAGCCACAGGCAATTGCGGGCTCTGGCGACTGGTTGATGAGCGATTGGTTGATGGAGGATATCCCATTCCCCCCCGATGCTGCCCCGCGAGGGCAGGCGGACATGCGCGGCGATGGGGCTCCGAAGCGAGACGCTTTTCCCAGCGATGAAACGCAGGAGGGCGTGCTTGCTGTCTATAATTTGCGCAAATTCTACAAGGCCCGCCGCGTTGTCGAGGATGTAAGCCTGAGGGTGAGACGCGGCGAAGCGGTCGGCCTTCTGGGACCGAATGGCGCCGGCAAAACCACTGTCTTCTATATGATCACCGGGCTGGTGCGGCCGGACCAGGGCCTTATCGAACTCGATGGTCACGATGTGACCAATCTGCCTATGTATCGGCGTGCCCGTCTGGGGATCGGCTATCTGCCGCAGGAAGCATCAATCTTTCGCGGCCTCAACGTCGAGGACAATATTCGGGCAGTCCTCGAAATCGCCCAGCCGGACAAGCGCAAGAGGGCGGAGGAACTCGAAGCGCTGCTCGATGAATTCAATATCGAACGGCTCAGAAAAACGCCGTCGATCGCGCTTTCCGGCGGCGAAAGGCGGCGCTGCGAGATTGCCCGCGCGCTGGCCGGGCATCCTTCCTTCATGCTGCTCGACGAACCTTTCGCCGGCATTGATCCGATCGCGGTCGGCGACATTCAGGTTCTAGTGCGCCATCTGACCAAGCGCGGCATAGGCGTTCTGATCACGGACCATGCTGTTCGCGAGACCTTGGGCCTGATCGACCGCGCCTATATCATCCATTCCGGCCAGGTGCTGACCGAGGGCACGCCCGAGGAAATCGTAGACAATGCGGATGTCCGCCGGCTTTATCTCGGCGAGGATTTCAGGCTCTGAGCGAAGGTTTTGCTCCGGGCCCCAGCGAAGCAGACTTTCTATTCTGGAGAAAGTCCCGCAAAATCAAAGGATTTTGAGCGCCAACCCCATCTCTTCTTGGGGATAAAAATTTTATTTCAAACCAGCGTCACAAAATCGGGGGAAATTTTTTTCGGCTGCTAGCAATCGCATATTTTGTGCTATAAGCAAGAAATGGGCCGTCGGGGGTGGCGGCCATCGTCCAGATTGCTAGCGCAGTAGAGTCGAATAAAAATGGCGCTTTCTACCAAGCTCATCATGCGCCAGGGCCAGTCCCTGGTAATGACTCCCCAGCTTCTGCAGGCGATCAAGCTTCTGCAATTTTCCAATCTCGAACTCGCCGCCTTCGTCCAGGAAGAACTCGAACGCAATCCCCTGCTGGAACGCGCCGAGGATGCGCCGGACCCGCAGGAATATCTCACCGCCATGAACCAGGATGGGTTCGATCGCGGCGATGTTCAGTCCAGCCAGG
>DASQCU010000259.1:0-3344 GCA_035634575.1 Beijerinckia sp. | reverse complement strand
AGAACCCTGCCAGATGATTTTCGCATCGCTCTCATAGTTCATAATTTTAATAGAAAATACGCGACAGCGTCAATACTTTGTGCGCCGGTTATGCTGCATGTGCGAAATAATCGGCAAGATCAAGGCCGTTGGAACGAATCGCATGAAAAAAACGGTCATCTTATTGATTCGTCCAGGAACGATAACCCTTCGGCCAGCCATAAGTCCAGCATAACCCGCCTCCGCAACCGGTTTGGCGCTCATTGCCGAAAAACGCGACAGACCCATTTTCGCGCCGAAACCTGCGCGAGCCTGGAATCCGGTTTCGGTCAAGCCTGGACAAAGTGCCGTGACCGTTACCCCCTGGCCGCGAATTTCGTGCTGGAGCGCAAGCGTGAAGGACAGAACAAAGGCTTTTGACGCATAATAGACTGCAAGCCCCGGGCCGCCGGGAAAAAACGAGACGACGGAGGCGACATTCAAGATCTTGCCTTTGGCGGCGCGGATCCCCGGCAGGAAACGCAGCGTCATTTCAACGAGCGCGCGAATATTGAGATCGACGATTGCAAGTTGTTCGGCGGGGTCGAGGTCGGCAATAGAGCCGGCAAGACCGAAACCGGCATTATTGACGAGAATGTCAGGGGCGGCCCCTGCCGCATCGAGCGCCTTGGCGATCGCTGGGACCGCATTCGTCTCGGTGAGATCGATCGCGAGAACCAGGGGCCGCGGACGCCCGCTAGCAGTGATTTCATCGGCAAGGGCTTCGAGCCTGTCGCGGCTGCGCGCCACCAGCGCCAGATCGTGACCATGCCGCGCGAAAACGCGCGCGAGATCTGCACCAATGCCGTTGGAGGCTCCGGTGATCAAGGTCACCTGACGTGGGGCGCTCATGATTTGTCTTTCGCGTCAACTTTGGTCACGGCAGCGCCCCAAGGCCCTTGGAAGCCGGATTGGGTGGCGACGCCCGATGCGGCCTCTGCCTCAGCTTCGTCAGCCACGCGCTGGCGCGAAAGAACCCGGTCACGGGTCGACACACCCAGAAGCTCCGCGACGCGCCAGATCGTGTTTTCCTCGAATTCCGAGATCGTCCCGTCGGCGAAAGCCATATCCCACATCATTTCGATCAATTTCGATCGGCCTTGGTCATCGAGCGCGCGCTTCAGGATGCTGGTGAAGCGATAAAAATCGACGGCGTCGCGATCGCTCGCCTCGGCCTGTTCGATCAATTCCCGTGTCGCCCTGGCATCGAGGCCGAAGCGTGCCTCGATGATCTCCTTAAGCTTCTGCCGTTCAGCCGGATCGGTCTCGCCGTCGACACCCGCGACATGAACAAGAAGGGCGGCTGCCGCCAGACGATAATCGTCCTCGCGGAAGGCGCGTTCGGCACCGGAGGCGCGGCTCATTTCAGTAATGAATTGTTTCAGCGCGTCGAACATGCGGGTATCGAGAGACAGATGAGAGCGGGACCAACGGTCATTCCATTTATGACCGTTGGCATAGATACACTGATGCGCAGCGCATCCCTCGCTATAATTGCGTTGGCTAGGCGCTCAGCGCAATGGCAGGCAAGTCCAATAGCCTTCGGGGCGGTGATACCAGCGGCGCATATGCGCGATCCAATGGTCGCAGCTTCGCTTGGACGGAAAGCATACGTTGTCGTCCTGCCAATCGATGAGGGTCCGGCCATATAAATATGGGTCTGCCACCGGGCGGCCACCGGAAAAATGACCATACCAGACCCGGGCCCAAGGCAAAGTCTCCGCCGTTGGCAGAGGGGGTGCGAAGGGCACGCCAATCGTACAAACGACGCCATAGGGCTCAATCGGCCGGTAAAAAGCAAGATCTGCTGCGGCGGCGGGAAGGCTCGAGTTCGTCAGGACTGTCAGACTACATGCAAGGGCTGAAGCAATGGCAAAGAATGGGCGTCGGGCGGCCATGGCTCACCTTTCCGTTCAATCGCGCCGGCGGTCGAAAGGCCCCGGCCTGACTTCTTATCAAACCCGAAAAAAGCTACGCTGCAAATCCTTTGAAAAAGTGAAAATTCGGAAAGGGACCATTTTCCAGCAGTGAACCGGGTGCCACTTCGGCTGAAAATGCTTTAGAACCGGCTTATCGAAGCAATGGTGGCAACGAGCTTGCGGCGCGTCACGCTTTCCATTCGCCACATTTCCCCTTTTGTCAGCGCTTTCTTGGGACCGCTATGAAATTCACGCTTTCCTGGTTGAAGGACCATTTGGAGACCTCAGCGTCGCTTGACGAGATTGTCGCGGCATTGACCAGGATTGGTCTCGAGGTCGAGGCCGTCGAGGATCCCGCCCGCGCCCTCAAGGATTTTGTCATCGCGCATGTGATCGAGGCCAAGCCCCATCCCAATGCCGACCGGCTGCAGGTCTGTCTCGTCGATGCCGGCGGCGATGTCCCGGTCCAGGTCGTTTGCGGCGCGCCCAATGCCCGCGCCGGGCTGAAATCGGTTTTCTCGCCTCCAGGCACCTATATTCCCGGCAAGAAAATGACGCTTGGCAAGGGCGTGATTCGCGGCATCGAGTCGAATGGGATGCTCTGTTCCGGCGCCGAACTCGAATTGTCCGAAGATCATGGCGGCATTCTGGAACTTGATCCCGATGCGCCGATCGGCAGCGCCTATGTGCAATGGGCAGCTCTCGACGATCCCCTGATCGAGATCAACCTCCTGCCGAACCGGCCCGACGCCATGGGCGTTCATGGCATCGCCCGCGATCTTGGCGCCGCCGGACTTGGCAAGTTCAAGGCAGAGCCGGTTGCGGCTGTGACAGGCAGTTTCCCTTGCCCGGTCTCAGTCAAGCTCTATTTCACTGAGGAGGACGCGCATCTTGCGCCAGCCTTCGCGCTGCGTCTCGTGCGGGGCCTGCGCAATGGCCCTTCGCCCGAATGGCTGCAAAAGCGCCTGACGGCCATCGGCTTGCGGCCGATCAATAGGCTCGTCGATATCACCAATTTTCTCACATTCGACCGGGCGCGGCCTCTGCATGTCTTCGATGCGCAAAAGGTCAAGGGCGATCTCGTCGTACGCCGTGCGAGGGAAGGTGAGAGCCTGCTCGCCCTTGACGGGCGGACCTACGGGCTTGACGAAAATAATGTCGTCATTGCCGATAATGCAGGCGTCGAATCGCTTGCTGGCATCATCGGCGGGCAAGCCTCGGGCTGCGACGAGACAACGACCGACGTGCTGGTCGAGTCGGCGCTCTGGGATGAGGTCAACATCGCCCGCAGCGGCCGCAGGCTCGGCATTAATTCCGATGCGCGTTATCGTTTCGAGCGCGGCGTCGATCCAACCTTCTGTCTGCCGGGACTTGATCTCGCCACTCAGCTCATCCTCGAACTCTGTG
>DASQCU010000258.1:0-2494 GCA_035634575.1 Beijerinckia sp. | reverse complement strand
TGTCTATGACGATCTGATAGCTGGATTTCCCCGGGAAAGTCGTGATCTTGCCGGTGGCAATGACTTCAAGCCCTTCCTTGGGTTTGACGCGCAGGCGCGCGAAAGTGCTCTTCCAGATGACGGCATCGATCCGCGCGTTTTGGTCCTTCAGGCAGAAATAGGCATGGCCGGAGGAATGCGGCCCGCGATAATTCGAGATTTCGCCGCGCACGCGCACGAAGCCGAAGCGATCCTCCAGCGTGCGCTTCAAGGCGCCGGATAATTCACTGACGGTGAGTTCGGGCGTGTTTGTCGGAATGGTCGAGGGCATTGGCGGAAGATGGATGATTTATGGGCTGGCGGGAAGGGGCCTCGCGCTGACGATTTCGCGGCTTTGCCAAGACGGATACGCTGATCGGCTAAGGCCTTTTCAGGCGAAGGGGAAACCGGTTCCGGCGTCCAAAATCCTACTGAAATAGGACCGGTCGAAGAACTCCGATGGATCGTGATTTCCGCGGACTGAAAGCACGGCAAAGCAAGCAGGATCGACCCCGGCAGACACAGGCCGCTCAAAAATGGCGTCAAAGCCAATCCAGTTGTAGACTCCAATCCTCCAAAAAAGTCGATCGCACCCACGAGGTAGCTTTCGGGCGTTCGGACATCAAGGAGGAAACAATGAAACGCTTTGCGGTAGCTACAGTCCTTTTGGCTGGTCCCTGCGTCTTTTTCGTCCCTCAATCATATGCACATGCCCAGGAGAGACACAGGTTCGTCACGCCGTCCGACCTTAAATGGACCGATATTCCCGCGCTGGGAGCCGGCGCGAAAATTGCCATCATCGAGGGACCGATGACCGAAGCCGTGCCTTTTACTGCCATGATTAAGCTTCCAGCGGACTTTAAAATCGCGCCTCACTGGCACCCTGCAGTCGAGCACGTGACTGTAATCTCAGGCACTTTCAACATCGGCATGGGAGACAAACTCGATACGACCAAGACCCAGGCTTTGACCACCGGCAGCGTCGCGATCATGCAGCCCAGAATGAACCACTTTGCCTGGACCAAAGAAGAGACCATTGTTGAGGCCCACGGCATTGGGCCGTGGGAGGTCAATTACGTCAACCCAGCGGATGACCCACGCAAGAAAGCGTACTGATCGACTTTGTCACCTGCTGGTTTCAAGGATCTGGCATGAACCTTCATAGCCGCCAGTATCACTCCTGGATCAATTGGCCGGAGTAGACGATGGGTCCTGTCGGGCCACCGGTCGGCGACCCGCCTTGGGGCTCGACCGTGACGGCAAATGTCGCCTTGTCCACCGTGGCGCCCCCCGGAACGGGCATTTTCAGGGGATCTTTATCGATAAGTCCCATGGATTTAGGGGCTTTTCCCTCGCCGATATACCAGAGTTCGAGGCTCTTTCCCGATGGCACCTCGGCGGCGACCGGCCGCACGAAGACATTCCCTGTGGCAAGATCGACGCGCACGATGAGCGCCGGCTGATCGCCGCCGCGATTCACCGCGGCAATATAGGATTTTGGCTGCTGAGGCGCGTGCAGGAGCGCGCGATCGGTCACCAGAAAGGCGAGGCTCGCTGCAAGCGCGCCTGCGGCAAGTGCGCCACCCCGCCAGCGCGCGCGCGATCGCTGCAGTTTTGCGATCGTGATATCCGCCGCTTGGCCGCCTTCGAGCACCGTGAAGCGCGGCAGATTGTCGAGCGAAGCCTCGATGGCGTCCCAAACGGCAGGCGGCGGGGCAATCTCGGGCACAGCGGCATTCAGAGGCGCGAGCCGCGCTTCCCATGCGTGAAGCGCCTGGCGGGCCGAGGCATCGCGCGCGACGAGGGCCGCGAAGGCGGCGCGTTCTTCAGCGGACAGTGTGCCGAGCACGTATTCCGCAGCGTCAATGTCATAATCCGCGCTCATCTGGACGCTTCCAAGCAGGATTTCAATGCAATGAGACTGCGATGCAGCCAGGTCTTGATCGTATTCACAGGCTTGTCATATCGTTCTGCGAGTTCCTCGCGTGAATAACCCTCGTAATAGGCGAGGAGAATGCAGGTCCGGGCCGGCTCCTCGATCTCGCCGAGGCAGTGGCGAAGGGCCGATAGATCCATCATTTCCGCTTCACGGTCATTGGGTTCCGCGATCTTTTCGGTCCAGTCGATTTCATCTTCCTGATCGGCCGCGAGGGCGGGACCCTTCTGCCGCAACATGTCGATTGACCGGTTGCGAGCGATCGAATTCAGCCAAGCCATGGCTGGCCCCGACTCCGGTGAGAAATTGCGGGCATTTTGCCAGATGCGCAGGAAAACGTCCTGGAGAACATCTTCCGCCAGGGATCTGTTGCGCAGGATACGCAAAGCCACGCTGAAAAGTTTCGGGGCGGTGCGATCATAGAGGTCCTTGAACGCCGCGCGATTGCCTTTTCCTATGGCAAGAAGCAAATTCGCGAGTTCGGTTTTGTCCGTCTTTTGCAAAACGCCTCTCCTGCCAACTCGCCAATGCCCTTCGAGC